>JAWODE010000039.1:0-7250 GCA_046483455.1 Candidatus Hydrogenedentota bacterium
CTCGATGGGCTACACCTGCGGAGCATGAAAACAGGGCCGACCGGCGAGGGCGCCGGTCCCACACCCGGAGAAAAAAGAATCTTCGAGCCAGACGGCCGCGCCAAAAGAACCTGCCTTTGTATATGTCCTATAAGTCATATACGACCTATATGTCCCCTATCAGCGCATCGCCATTGGCGACCCTTTATTCCGGCGACTGGCCGGGATGCCGCAGCCAGAGGAGCATGTCGATGAGGATGGGCTGAGCGGTTGTGCCCTTCTTCATACCCAACAGGAATGTGTTGTCGCCCTTGTTCACGATGGTCGGGTCGATGGGGTAGTCCACCCATTGGCCGTCCTGCGATGCAGGGGCCAGGTCACTGCCGTTGAGCGCCGCGGAGACGGTTTCGGGGTCCGGGGCTTCTTTGAAACGCAGCCGCAACGTCACTTCGACAGGGAGATGGGCGGTCACGTCTTCCCCAACCGGCATGACGACCGACACGGCCTGCTCCGCGGTCAGGGTGCGCGGATACTGGGGATTGACGATGTCGCGGTTCATGAATTTCTCGCCGCCTTCGTACCAGAAGCTCAGGTTGCCGTATCCCCGTGCGCCGGTCGTGTAGACCTTATCAAGCGGGGCCAGCGTCTCGGGACTGCCCAATTCGCTCCAGTGCGGTGCTTCGGGATGGAAGAAGTTGAACATGTAGACGCCGTCCATGCCGGCGTGCCAGACGTTGATGGCGCGGGCACGGTAGGCTTCGAGGGTCATTCGGACCTTCTTGGCCTCATCGTCCCGCACGCGTGACTCGCTGAGCACGGCATAGACGGGTGTATCGTATTTGTGGGCCAATTCCGCGCTTTTCTGCCAGGGATTGAGCCGAAAGTAGCCGCTTACGGTGAGGATGTCGATCAAATCCTCTTTCATCCAGCGCTCGATGTCGAAGCCTACATCGCGGCACATCTCGAGCGAGTCGGGCACCCGCACGGAGAGCAGAATCGGCCGTCCCCGTTTCGCGCCAACTTCGTCGGCCATGACACGAATCCGGCGAATGAGGTCCGTCATCATGTCGCGTTCAGCCTGCCCGCAGGGACGCCCCTCCGCATGCGGCCGGAAGTAGATCAGGTGACGGAAGAAATCCATCTGCACGCCGTCGATGTCATAGTTGTTGCAGACTTCCTCGAAAAACTTGACGGCGAGGTCCCGAATCTCCGGCTGACCGTAATCCACGGCGCTCCAGGTGGCGTTGACCGGCCGTTTCTCTTCGGTTCCCATGAGCCACTCGGGGTGGTCCTTCTTAAGTTGCGGAAAAAGGAAGGGCGAATACCAGGCGCCCCATGCGTCATGGCAGTCGTTCATACGCATGGACCAAAACACTTCGATATCGTTCTTTCGGCAGAAATCGACGATGATCTCAAGGGGGTCCGTGCCCTTTTCGATGAACTCACGGGTCTTGTTCCAGCTAAAGCCCTTCCCGCCATCCGGCTCGGGCTCGGTGCAGTCGAAGATTTCCCCTACTTTCGTGTTATGGGTGAACATGCTGAACCCGGAACTCCACGTGCAATACGCGATCGTGTCGACTTGCGTGCCCACGACCGCGCGTGTGCGCTTGTCAATAAGTTCGTCCGCGTCGGCATTCTTGAGATAATAGACAGGCTCGTTGCCGTCGTTGTCATAGACGATGCGCCGGGACTTATGGGCGGCTTCATGCCGCAGCGCCTTGATTTCGTCAATCGTCATGGCGTCCTCAGCCGCAAACGCGCCTATTGCCATGCCCACCACCATCGCAACCGTTATCCAGCATAAAATTCCGTGTTGTCTCTTCATCGCACAATGCTCCTTACTTGTCTATTGCAGCCGTTTTTCGTCTCAGGTTTCTCCGTCTTTCTCTCACAGTGCCGGATCAATTTCATAGCTTTGCGTTTCGAAGTCGACGGTGACGGTCGTGCCGTCGGCGTAGGTTGCGCGCTGTTTCCGCGTTGAGTCATCGAGCAGTTCGTGGTTGACCATTTCCTGGAGTCCAAGGCGTTGCGCAAGGGCGGCGGCCTTCTTGACCAGCGCGATCTGCTCGGCACTTGCCCCGGGGCTCACGTAGGGCAGTCCCGCGTTCAAGAGACAGTGCAACCACGCCGCATCGGATTTCGGAATCCCCCAGCCGCCGTTATCGCCCATTTCCCACGGCAGGAGGATCGCGTCGTGATAGACAAGATTGAACAACGGCACGGGAATACCCGACGCTTCTCCACCGCCGATATTCGGATACGTCGCGTACGGACCATGATGGACCAGGTCCAGCGACCGCACGAGGTAGTCGGCCGGTTCTTCGGAACTCACAACGTATCCCCGCGCGCGGAGAAGGTCGAAACAGTCGCGGCGGTACCGCGCGCAGTCACTGCGCGTAATGGGATGTGCCGGCAAGACGCTTTCCTCGAGGGGCACGACGGCGAACACGTCGAGGTAGGCGCCCCGCACCTTGACGCCGTGTTCCGCAAACAGGTCGTGGTTGCGGCGCACATACCCGGGCGCGAAGCGGGGATTCAGAATAGTCTGGGGCCCGCCGCACCAGGTCGAGTGTTCGTCGCGGGAACCATCCAGCCGCGTGACTGTCAGGCGGTCGTCAAACGAGACCGCATTGAAATAGAAATCGCGGTACTGGTCGTGGACGGCGAAAAGATACCCGAGTTCCTCGCAGGTATCGGCGAAACGGCGAAGGCCGTCCCACCCGCCCTGTTCTCTGCCGACGGGCATGACGTCGGGATGGCCGTTGTCGTAGCCATAGAAGCCCCATCCATCGAGATGCACGTAGGCGTCGTCGATACCTGCCGCCTTCAAATTTCGCAGTCCCTCGGCAATCTGGTCGAACGTGCGTAGATTGTGATTTCTTTCGATGCGGTCTTTGTGGAATAGCGACGCTTCCTGCACGAAATGATACAGCGCCCCCTGGTGAATCACCGGCTTCCCGATGACTTCGTCGAGCGCGGGGGTGCGGACGCGTTTCTCGGCGAGGGATACGAACTCGCCGTGTTCCCGCACGCACCGGCGGTAGCGTTTCGCCATTTTCACGTAGTTGGTATCGTTGTCGAAGACGTAGCGAACGGTGCGGAGATAGCGCACTTCGCCGAGACTGGGATACCACCGCGTAGCGATGCGCGTCGGCCCGCCTTCGGGGTGGTTGTACTCGCCACCGGCATCGTCGCTGGTCTCGAGGATGGTCATCACGCCGGCCGTACCGTCAATCTGCCCCCACCAGGGCATATAGAACGAGCGCGAGTTGCAGAGGTCCCCCGCGTTAATCGCCTGGGACCAATCGCCCGGCAGCAGCATCCCCTGCATGCGCGGGATCACCGACACAAAGCTTGGCTCCTGCTTGGGCATAATTGCTTTGGGCCAGCGGATCATACTCAGGTCGCGTTTCTGTTCGACGGCGGCCAGTTCAAAGACGATCTCGTTGCCAATGCAATTCACGCAAGCCCGCAGCTCGAAATCCGGCGCGGCAGGAAATGCCCGCAAGGTGATCATCATGCCCACGGCGTAACCTGGGGCGAATTCTTCGACCTTTCGATCTTGCGCATCCAGAAAACTGAATCCCTGCCCGGCTTTGTGGATATCGGCGTTGTTGCAGGGTTCGAACCGCCAGACCTGCCCGCCTGTATCCACCGTCATGGCAAAATCGGCCTTTATCAAATCAAGTGTCAATTCGGGCGTCTTGACACGCCAGCGGTCGTCCAGTTCGGAAAACGAGCCCTCGGCCGTCCCGGGACGGTCCGCGGCATTCTCCCACAACCACATGCGAACGGCGTCAATGGCGAAGTAAATTGCCTCGAATTCCTTCTCATTCGACGCTCCCTTGTCGAGAAAGGCAGTGAGTTCTGCGAGTTTTGCGGCCTTTTCCTCGTCGAGTGCTTCCGGCACGGTAATGGCGCCGAGTCGCTCGACGTGGAACCGCAAGGTATCGATGCGCGGGGCAAATTCCTCCGTCGCCGCCGCAAGTTGAGCCATCATAATGACAATCGAGACCATGGTTGCCCCCTCCAGGTACGTAAAAACGGTAGACCCCCCTATCGCGGGGCGCGTCTCCGCATCATGGCGCAAACGCCGTGAAGAATTCCACACCGAAGCCCACACCGAAGCCCGTGAAACGGTGGAAGAAAAACCACGAGGTTGCGTGTGCGTTCCGATTGCGCTAGATTCGAGGGGTTGGCTGCACGAATGGGCTCAGGAAGGGGAGGCGCGAACGTACCATGATGATGACACTGATGGCGTGCATTGTATTGGGGGCGGCAGGCACCGAAAACATTCTTCCGAATCCCTCGTTCGAAAAAGTCGTTGACGAAAAGCCCGCGGGATGGCATTCGCGCGTATGGGCCGGGGATGCCGCGTTTGAAGTGGCGGATACCGGCCACTCGGGCAATCACTCGGTGCTCATGCGGTCGGAAAAGGGCGCGGACACGACCTGGAGCGTCGAGATTCCCGTAAAACCCTTCTCGGTCTATCGCTTCTCGGGATGGATCAAGACGGAGAACGTGGAACCCACGACGGGCGAGGGCGCGTTGTTTAACGTGCACAGCATGCCCTACAAAACCAAAGCCCTCACCGGCACCCATGACTGGACAAAGGTCGAATTCACCTTCGAGACCGACGAACAGGATTCGGTTCTCTTTAATTGCCTTCTCGGCGGATGGGGTCTTGCCGCCGGCACGGCATGGTACGACAACGTGTCCATTGAACTCATCGAAGAGGGAGACCTCGATGTGCACGTGACCATCGACGCCGCCAAAACCGGTGAATCCATTTCAAAATACATCTACGGCCAGTTCATCGAGCATCTCGGCCGCTGCATCTACGGCGGCATCTGGGCGGAACTTCTCGAAGACCGCAAATTCTATTACGACGTACGAGCGGAGGAGTCGCCCTGGAGAGTGGAAACCGAGGGCGGCGGCAACGTCGAGATGACCACGGAAAACGCGTACGCCGGCGAGCAGAATGCGCGCCTGATTCCCGGAGAGGGAAGCGCGGGCATCGCACAAATGGGGGTGCCGTTGGCGAAGGGCCGTAAATACGATGGGCGGTTGGTTCTGGCGGCGACCGAAGGCATTACGGCGGTCCGGCTGGCCGTAGCGTGGGGCACGGAAGGCGAACAGGCCGCGAATTTCGTGTTTAACGACCTCTCGCCCGAGTTCAAGGCATACGAATTCTCCTTTATTGCCGGCGGCGACTCGAATCCCGGTATTTTTCACATCGGCGCGATTGGGGCCGGACAGGTAACCATTGGCACGGCCTCCCTCATGCCCTCTGACAACGTGCAGGGCATGCGGGCGGACACCCTTGAATTGCTCAAACAGCTCGATGCGCCCATATACCGCTGGCCCGGCGGCAATTTCGTCAGCGGCTACGACTGGAAAGACGGCCTCGGCCCGCGCGACAAACGGCCGCCCCGCAAAAACCCCGCATGGAAGGGTATCGAGCACAACGATTTCGGCTTGGACGAATTCATCGTGTTCTGCGAAACCCTCGACACCGAGCCGCTGATCGTCGTCAACAGCGGCGCGGGCGACCTCGAGATGGCCCTGGCCGAACTCGAATACGCTAACGGCACGGCGGACACCCCGATGGGGAAGTGGCGCGCGGAAAACGGCCATCCGGAACCCTACAACGTGCAGTGGTGGGGCATCGGTAACGAGATGTACGGCGACTGGCAGATCGGCCACATGCCCCTCGAGGACTACGTGAAGAAACACAACCGTTTCGCCAAGGCCATGCGCGAGCAAGACCCGTCGATCAAGCTGGTGGCTGTTGGTGCTACGGGCAAGTGGAGCCAGACTATGCTGTCCGAGTGCGCCGGCCACATGGACCTGCTCAGCGAGCATTTCTATGTCCAGGAGAAGAAAGGCGTATCCGCCCACATGAATCTCATTGTGCAGTCCATCCGCAACAAGGCCGAGCGGCACCGTTGGTACCACGAGAACCTGCCCTCGCTCAAGGGCAAACATATTCCCATTGCCATGGACGAATGGAACTACTGGTACGGCGAGCACATCTATGGCGAACTGGGTGTCCGGTACCACCTGAAAGACGCCCTGGGCATTGCGGCGGGCATTCACGAATACGCGCGGAATACGGACGTTATCTACATGGCAAATTACGCCCAGACGGTTAACGTGATCGGCTGCATCAAGACCACCGGCACCGCCGCGGGGTTTGCTGCCACGGGCTTGCCCCTCATGCTTTACCGGCGCGAATTCGGCACCATACCCATCGCCGTCGAAGGCGCGCGGCCCATGGATGTCATGGCCGCCTGGACCGACGACCGCACGGCCATCACCATTGGCGTGGTCAATCCCCTGGCCGACGCGCAAGAGGTTCCGTTTACACTGAACAACGCTGCTATCACCGGTCAAGGGACAGTATGGACCATCTCAGGAACGGATCCCATGGCATACAACGTGCCCGGCGAACCGCCCCAGCTGGTCATTGACGAATCGCCGGTTGGCGATATCACGGACACCCTCGCCGTTCCCGGCTACAGCATTAGCCTATTCCGGCTGAGGGTGAAGTAAGAAAAGAAACTATACCCCCCATACCAACGAATACGTCTGCGTCAGTATGGGTCCGTGTCAGTCCGTGTTCCGCCGCCGCTTAAACCGGTGCTTGTACAGCATGTAATACGACCAATTATCCAAATCATCGCCGTATTCGCAGAAGAACAAATATCCCGCCGCCAACACCAGATCATCGTTTTCGGTTAGGGGAATATCCACGCCCAGGCGGGGGCTGAAATAGAGCGATTTCACGCGCTGCTTTTGTACGATACGAGGATCAAAATTGGTAAGGGGAAGGTCGACTTGGACCACACCTTCACTTGCAAGATCCAGATAGGCTCCTATACCGCCGACAAAGGGCCGACTCCCTGACAAGGAACGCCGAAAGCGTTCCATTGGCCCATCACTTTCTTTGAAAACCGATTGTCCCCACGGGTAATACAAGAGACCCGTTGAAGCAAACCAGAGCTTCCGCGAGAAATCGATATGAAACACCGCGGGAATTCCGAGAGGATAATACCTATCCTCGTTACGAACGGTCCCAAGGCTCGCCCCAAACGTCGACATCCAAACCCACTTCGGGCTGAGCTCGCGACCAAAACCAAGGTGCAAATCCCACAGTCGGAATTCATCGCGCCAGTCCCGAAAGGTGCGGGGCTTTTCCCAGCGCGGAAAGACGCGGCCAAACACGTTATTAATTTGCTCTTTGATTTGCAGTTCGGATGGTTCAAGAC
>JAWODE010000119.1:0-8013 GCA_046483455.1 Candidatus Hydrogenedentota bacterium
AGTGTGTAATTCCACCGCGACGAAGTGCATGTGGACTCTCACTCGACGGACACTCGGAAGCGCTCTCGTAGTCGGTCGCCGGACAGTCGTCGAGATCACGGCCGTGTCCCCACTGTTCTTCGGCCAATTCCGGAAGCTCTTTACGGATGATTTTCCAGGCTTCGGGATCATTCGCCGGTTTCCGCGATGAATCCTCAAGGTATTTTATGTCTTCATGGGCCGCCAGATTCGCGATGCGTACCACGGCCGCGAGCCGGGGGTCCTTTGCTTCCCGCAAAGCAATGGTGTCTTTTGGATGATGCAACAGCAGCCCATCAATCAACGTCTTCGGGAAGTTCCATTGCGTTGCCAAGACAGCCGCTGCGTCGGCATGCGTAAACCCAAAATTCTTCTTCTCAGCGTCGCAAAGGGTCTCGCCTCCTCCTCCAGCTTCCGTGTGCATTTTCGCGTACGCCCCCGGGAATTGCCGCATCAGAACCAGCTTGCCGATATCGTGCAAGAGACCGGTGATGAAGTCTTCCCCATGCAGCGCCAACCGCAGGTATTCGCCCAGTTTTTTCGAAAGCGCGGCCACCAGGAATGAGTGCTTCCAGAACCCCCCTGCAAATAACGACTCGGTCTCTTTACTCCGCAAGGTATCGAATATCGAGATGCCCAGGACAATATTGCGCACCTCGCGCACTCCCAAGATAACCAGAGCCAGCTTTAACGTCCCCACGTATTGGCGCATACCGTAATACGGCGAGTTACTGATCCGCAGAACCTTCGCGCTTAGTCCGGGGTCTTTTTGAATCACTTCCGCCAATACTGGAAGATCGACATCCGGATTCTCGGTCAGCGCAAGGACCTCCGATACGACCTCCGGCACCGCCGGTAAATCACCAACATGCTCAATGATCTGCTCGAGATTGGCAGAAGAATTCATTCTCTCACCTGTTGATTAGCGGGTCAATAATAACGGACAAGGACTGTGATTCATGGCATAGGCGGTTGTGCTGCCAACAACCAAACGGCGCATTTTCTTGTGACCATACGCACCCATGATGAGCATATCCGCTTTCGTTTCTTCGGCGTAGGCCACGATGGTCTCGCTTGAGTCGCCGTTGCGCACCACCGAATGCGCATCGAGTTCATACGGCTCTAAATAGGATTGTGCCTCTTGGGCCCACGCCGCGGCGCGTTCTCCTTCTCCGACCACCAATACGCGCAATGCCGCCCCCCAGTCCCTGGTAACTTCGGCAGCGACATGCAACGCGGCTCGAGCATGCCCCGAACCGTCATAGGCCGCCACAAATAGTTCATGGCCGGGCGTTTCGCGGCCTGTAATCAACACGGGACGCGTCGAGCGCCGCACGACCGCCCCGGCGGTCGAGCCGATCAGACCATCGAGCCATTCACTGTGTTCCCCGCTTCTCCCCAGGATGATTAAATCCGTCAACTCTCCCTGTTCAACAATGGCGCCCACAACCAAACCGGTTATGAGTTCCGTGTTGCACTCGACCCCGGCATTCGCACAGATTTTTTCCACGGATTGCAAGGCGGTCTTGCCGCGCTCCTCGAGAATCATCGCGATGTTGCCTTGGTAATTCACATACGGAGCGGTGCCCAGCGACGCCGATATGTCCCGAAGAAACGGACCCTCTAACAGCTTGATATCCACCACATGAAGTCCGCGGACCGTCGCTTGATACTTGGTGGCAAACGTCGCCGCAAACCGCACGCCCGCCTCGGCTGCGGGGCTTCCATCCGTTGGTACTAGAATATGTTTGATCACGTCTCAAGCATCCCCTTTGTTGAGGGTACGCCCTCGATGCGCGGGTCTATCCGAACCGCTTCGTCCAAGGCGTGGGCAAAAGCCTTAAAAAGCCCTTCGATACAATGATGCAAATTCTTTCCAGCACGCAAATCCATGTGCAATGTCGATCTACTATTCACCGCGAACGCCCGAAAGAATTCCTCAGCGAGTTCGGAATCGAATTCGCCGGCTTTACCACACGGAAGTTCCCCCTCGAGACGCAAAAACGGCCGCCCGCTGAAATCGATCGACGCTTCTGCCAGCGCCTCGTCCATCGGTATCACGGCATGCCCGAACCGCCGGATGCCCTTGAAATCGCCCAAAGCTTCCAGGAAAGCTTTTCCCAGGCAGATGCCCACATCTTCAACCGTGTGATGCGCATCGACCTCAAGATCGCCCTCCGCCCGGATTTCCAGGTCGAACAATCCGTGCCGGGCAATATGAGTGAGCATATGGTCGAAAAAACCAATGCCCGTTTCCACTTCGGACCGGCCCCTTCCATCGAGAATCACCTTCAGGGTGATTCGAGTCTCCCCGGTCTCTCGTTCAATAGAGGCTTCGCGCATTGCGTATGTCCCCTGCTGCATTTTTTACCGGCCCAATTCCAATCTATCGGCAAGATACTCAGGAAGCCCTGACTTCTTGATGCGCGCCATCGCCGATTCAACATCGTACTTCACGCGTAGAAGCGAAAATTCCTGCGTATCCGTGTCGTATATCCCAAACGACGCTCTCGGATCGCCATCCCGAGGCTGGCCCACCGATCCGGGATTAATGAATGTCACATGGGCGTTTTTGAGCGTAAACCTTGTGCCGTTGACCGGTGTCCATCCTCCGTCTGCTTCAAAAATCCCCGGAACATGGGTGTGTCCGAAAAAACACGCCCTTTTATTGTTGACAGACACATCCTCGAAATGCGGACTCACATCCTCCCATGTAAACATGTAAGAATCGCGGTCGCCCGGCGCGCCATGCACGCCCAGCAAACCATCGACTTGTATAGCATCGGGAAGCGCGCTCAACCATGCCATATTCTCTCGGGTGAGTTCGTCCCGGGTCCACATTACCGCTTGTAACGCGATTATGTTAAACCCCCACGGCTCTTCACGCTGGCACGCCACCGCATCGTGATTGCCGCAGACCGTGGGAATACCGCGCTCGCGGATCAAGGTTGCGCATTCATTCGGGTTGGCATTGTAACCGACAACGTCTCCCAAGCAAAGAATCTGCTCGATGCCACGTTCCTCGATCTTCTCCAAGACGGCTTCCATGGCCTCAAAGTTGGCATGAATGTCGGAGAGAATCGCATATTGCAATCGCAGACCTCCCCCCTACGCTATGCGGCCCCTTTCCGAGCCGCCACGCATCCAACACACCAAAGCCAAAGCCATTATCGGTTCTGCATAACCAAACACCCAGCACGTCTGCTCTCTTGCCGGCAATGCTACATTAGAATAGCGCAACCATTTCTCAACAAACAAGTGCAGCGCCGACTCGGAGCCGTCTGCTTGTGCTTTTCCACAATGCAGATTACTATATTCAGGGGAGTGGATTGACAAGTGAGGCGGACAAGATAATCATGCGCTATATCAAATGGCTCTGGGATTTGGCCGATTGGCCCCTTCAATATGCGGAAAAATTGACGGACAAGGAATTTGCGTCTGCGTGGCATTTCGTAGCGAAGCTTTTCTTAGTCCTGATAGTTCTCTATGTCCTTGTCGACTTGGCCTCGCGCATTTACAAAATCATCCGCCGTGGCCGGCGCAGCTCATGGGTAGACGCCGCCGACATTGATGCGCTTGCTTCCACAAAAAACGTCGACGTAGTGAACCAGGTACGTTCCCGTCAACGGCTGAAAGAACGCGCCAAACAACTCAAGAAAGCAAAGGAATACGGCACGCTGGCGAACCTGTACTCCGAAGCGGGGCATCCCAAAGAGGCGGCTAAGTGGTACAAGAAAATCGGCAATCAGCACAAAGCCGCCATGGAAATCGCAAAGTCGGGCAACACGCTCAAAGCGGCCCGGCTCTTCCTAAAGGAGGGCGATTACGAGTCCGCGGCCCAGTACTTCATGGAGAACGCTCGCTATCAGGATGCCGCCGCAGCCTATGAAAAGGCCGGAAAGCCCGTGCTTGCCGCATCAGCCTACGGCAAGGCAGGCAATACGGAGCAGGCGCTTAAGATGTTCATCGACTATTTCAAAACAACCGGCGATGCGATGGATATCCAGATTCAGGCCGCCCACGAATGCTACAAAACGTTACAACACGAACAGATAGCCGCGTCGGTCACTGAGGAGCAAAAGCGTGAGCTCTATCCGCTCCTGGCTGAGCGTTTCGAACGCGAGAAGAACCCCGACCTTGCCGCACGTCTCTTCCAAAGCGGCGGCGATCTTGTCCGGGCCGGTGAAACATTCATCCTTGCCGGCAAACTCGACGAAGCGGCAGCGTGCATGAAACAGGCCGGCAAGAAACAAGAAGCGTCGCGCATCCTCGGCCGGCTCCACGAAAGCAAAGGCAACTGGCGGGAAGCCGCCACGGCCTATGCCGCCGCCGGGAATTTTCTCCACGCCGGCGAGGCTTTCATAAAGGCCAAGGATGCCGGCCGCGCCGCCGATTGCTTTATCAAAGCGAAAGAATACTACCGCGCGGGGTTGGCCTTCGCCCATGCGGGGCGCTTCAGCGACGCCATCAAGGTCCTGCAGCGTGTCAAGGAAGACCACCCCAACTTCGAAGCCTCCCGGGGAGTGCTCGGCCGCTGTTTCTATGAGATGCACGACTACGCGCACTGCGTGGCCGCGCTTGAGAATCACCTCACAGGAAAACGCGTCGACAGCGCCCATCTCGATTATTTCTATATGCTTGCCCTCGCCTACGAGCAAACGGGACGCCTCGAGGATTCCCTGCAAATTCTCCGAAGAATCCATACGGTAGACGTTGATTTCCGTGACGTAACTCAACGGATATCGAGCGTTTCCTCGCGGATTTCCATGAACGTGGGCTCAGATGCCGTCGCCCAGCCCCAAGCCCAAGGCACTACCAGCGGGCAAATGATGAAATCGGTGGAGAATGCCCTCGAAGGGCGCTACGATCTCCAGAAAGAACTCGGCCGGGGCGGAATGGGCGTGGTTTATCTCGCCCGCGATAAACAGTTGGACCGCCCCGTCGCACTAAAATTTCTGGGATCTCTGATTGACGACTCCGACGAGTTTCGTGAGCGCTTCGTGCGCGAAGCGCGCACCGCCGCGAAGATATCGCACCCCAATATCGTGAGTATCTACGATATCAGCGCCAGCGAAGGCCGAGCATACATTGCCATGGAATACGTAGAAGGGGTGAGTCTCTACCGTTATCTCGCCGAAAAGGGAGCGTTGCCCGCGCGCGAAGCCATAAATTATATGGTGCAGGCTTGTTCCGCGCTTGGGGCTATTCACAAGGCAGGTATCACCCACCGGGATATCAAACCCGATAATATCCTCATTGCGAAGGGCGGCCTCATCAAAATCATGGACTTCGGTCTAGCCAAATCCGAAGACAACCGGCTCACGCGCGCCGGTATCGTTATGGGAACGCCAAGCTACATGCCCCCTGAACAGGCGAGAGGCAAAGAGTGCGACGCCCGGAGCGATATCTACTCCATAGGCATGGTCTTGCACGAATGCCTCACCGGGAAAATTGCTTTTGCCAACGGCAACGTCCTCGAGCGCCAAGTAAAAGAAATGCCGCCTCCGCCAAGCACGCTTAATGATGCGGTGCCAAAAGAGCTGGATGACATTGTGATGAAATGCATCCAGAAGAACCCTGAAGACCGGTATGACACCATGGAGTCCCTGGCGGCAGACTTGCGCGCGCTTAATCTGAAGGCCTAATCCTCGAGTGCAAAGGCAAGCGGTTCCTGCCAAGCTTCGCCGAGCAGATTCCGGTTGCGTAGTGTCAGACGCCGGCGATCATGACCGGCATGCTCAAGCAGAATGTCCAGCCTGACTCCCGGCAGCAGGCTCTCGGCGCGTTCCGCCCATTCGATAACGCAAATGTCGTCCGAATCGAACAATTCCGCGTACCCAAGGTCCGCCACTTCCTCCGGACCGCTTAGCCTGTACAAATCCACATGCAATAAGGCGGGATTCTCGCCGTATTGATTGACCAGCGTAAACGTGGGACTGTGCACATACTCCGTCTCCACAAAATACTCGGCCATCCCCGAAACGAAGCATGTTTTTCCCGTAGCTAAATCGCCCCGCAGAGCCACCACGGCTCCCCGCGGAAGGAGGCCCGCCAATGCGGCTCCCAGCTTGCGCGTCTCTTCCGGCGAAGCCGTCTGTATCACCCATTCTTCGCCCCTCACGGCTTCGCCATCGCCTCGCGGTAGAGTTTTTCGTATGCCCGCGACGAGCGCTCCCATGAAAAGTCTTCGGCCATCCCGTTCTTCCGAAGCTGCTCCAGTATGGACGGCTTCGTGTAAAGATCGAGAGCGCGTGCCACCGCGCCGACAAACGCACGTTTGGACGCCTCGAAGAAGACGACCCCGCTAGCCTTTCCGTGCTCGATATTTTGGGGTGTAGCATCTCTGACGGTATTGGCCAAGCCACCAGTAAAATGGACGATGGGTACGGTCCCGTAGGCGAGGCTATACATCTGCGAAAGGCCGCACGGCTCCGACCGCGAAGGCATCAAAAAGAAGTCGCACCCGGCATAGAATTGGTGGGCCAATTCCTCGTCGTACCGCAGCACCACGTTGAGTTGTTTGGCGTACTTCTGTGATGCTTCCGCCAACCTCCGTTCCAACTCCGGGTCGCCCGAACCAAGCACAGCAAGCTGAACATCCTGCTGAAGGAGATTGTCGAGTGAATCTATGATCAAGTCGATGCCTTTTTCATACACCAGCCGCGAAACGCAGCCGAACAAGGGCACATCCCGCACCGGCAACCCCAAGGTTCTTTGCAGGGCGGACTTGCACGTTGCCTTACCGGCCAAACGCTTTCTTGAGAATTTACCCTTTATTAAGGGGTCCTTCGAGGGATTCCATTGCGAATAGTCGATCCCATTAAGAATCCCACTGATGTCCACCGAACGTTTGCGCAGGAGACCGTCCAGGCCCCACCCGCCTTCCGGCGTCTGTATCTCTTGAGCATACCGCGGACTTACCGTGTTGACCTTGCTCGAAAAAGCGATTCCAGCCTTCATCACATTCACGGCGCCATAATACTCGAGGTAATCGGGCGTAAACAGGCGGTCCGGAAGGCCCGTCTGGTAGAACTGGCTGCCTGGAAATCGCCCTTGGTATATCAGATTGTGAATGGTGAAAACCGTCGGTAACCCGCGCCATTTTGGATGCACCCGCTGAGACACTTTCAAAAACGCGGGAACGAGTGCCGTATGCCAATCATTGCAATGTATTACATCAGGAACCCAACCGGTTTGCGCGACGCCCTCGATTCCCCCAAGCGAGAGAAAAGCAAAGCGCTCGAGATTGTCCGAATACGGCTGGCCGCCGGTTTGATACAGGCCGCTACGCGCGAAATAAAGGCCTTGTTCAATCAAATACAACGGCACTTGCGAACCCGGCAGCGTCGATAGACGCACGCCGCCCGGTATATGGCTCCTCCCCAGATACACCATGAACGTGCCCAGGCGCTTTCCCATCCATTCCTTCGTAATGGTCGCGTAACACGGCATAACCAGCCGGACATCGTGGCCCAGTTTCATAAGGGCTTTAGGAAGGGAATTCCCCACGTCGGCGAGGCCACCCGTCTTGGCAAGAGGCGCAATTTCAGACGCTATGAACAACACCTTCAACGATTTTGGTTTTTGCTCGATAGTCATTTTGTTACCATCTTGAAAAGCTGTTTTTCAGGGTGCGTATAAACACGCAATCCTTTGCATCGTTTTCGCAAATATCCCGCCAATACGGGCACTACGGGCCGTTCCGTGATTTCGTGGCCCGCGTCGACGATTGCCAATCCCCTTTGCCGCGCGTCCAGCGCCTCATGATATTCGACATCGCCGGTAACCACGACGTCTATGTTCGACGGTACACGTTCGAGGTCACCGCCGCCGCTACCCCCGATAACCGCCACGGATTCGACCTTCTCTTTCAAGTTCCCAACCACCCGGACGTAGTCCGTTCGCAATCGTCTCCGCACCTCTTCCGCGAACGCACCGAGCGGCATGCTGTTTTTTAGAAGCCCGCATTTTCCCAAGCCGACCTCGGGATTGTCG
>JAWODE010000123.1:0-26388 GCA_046483455.1 Candidatus Hydrogenedentota bacterium
CCGCAATGCCGAAGGCATGCGTCTTCCCCGCAATGCCGAAGGCATGCGTCTTCCCCGCAATGCCGAAGGCATGCGTCTTCCACTGCCGCGAAGCGGACGGGAGTGGACTCTTGGGTTCCATTTTGGTTGCGGTTATGCCGCGCTGCGTTTGCCCGTGTCCGTTCCTGGGACCGCCGAGCGCCAGCTTGGCACTCCCCATCACCTTACTCTCCCATGCCTCCTATTCTTCCCATGCTTCACCCCCTTCACACCTTGTTTTCACGGGTTTTGGGTTGCGGCTAGGCCGCGCTGGGTATATTTGTGGATGCTTTTATTGAGGCAGTTCACATCGCCCGTCCAGAGTGCGTTACGGCGCCGGTTTCGCGAGGAGGTTGAGAAACTCGGTCCGTGTGGGAGCGTCATTGTGGAACGAGCCGAGCACGGACGACGTGGTCATAATCGAATTCTGTTTCTCGACGCCGCGCATCATCATGCACAAGTGTCTGCATTCCATGACAACCCCAACCCCTTCGGCCTGCGTCAGGTCTTTGACGCGTCTCGCTACTTGGGCTGTCAAACGTTCTTGAATCTGAAGACGGCGGGCATAGTAGTCCACGATGCGGGCCAGTTTACTCAGGCCCAACACCTTCTTACGGGCGATGTACCCGATGTGGCAGCGTCCATAGAAGGGCAGCATGTGGTGTTCGCACAGGCTATAGACCTCGATGTCGCGGCAGATAATCATGTTGTTCGAGGAGGCCTCGAATAAGGCATTATTGATTATTGCGTCGATGTCGGAGCGATAGCCCGACGTGAGAAATTCGTAGGCTTTTGCGACCCTGTCGGGCGTTTTCAGCAGGCCTTCCCGGTCGGGGTCTTCTCCGAATTCCACGAGCAACTGGCGGACCAATTCGGCCACACGTTCCTGGTTGTACTCTTTACTCATTTCTGTTCCATATACTCCTGAAGCGCGTCCGTAAACGCCATGTCTACGGTGACCCCTTCGTTTTTTCCCATGTCAACCGCCTCGCGCAGCGCCTTTTCAGTGCCCGGTACGCGAAGGTCCGCATCCACATCAAGCAGCGGAAGGTACAAAAACGGCCGCTTGGTGATATCCCGATCCGGTACCACGAGGTCTTTCTCGTTAATTAACCGATCTTCATACAGGGCAATGTCCAAGTCGATCGTCCTCGCCGCGTACCGGTCGTCTGTTCTAACCCGGCCCAGGGAATCCTCGATTTCTCGAAGTATCTTGTACTTCAAGTTTCTGGGGGCCAGGTCGGTTTCTATGACGCACGCGCCGTTTATGAAATCGGCCTGTTCGGGACGGTTTAAGGGGCGGCTGCGATAGAACCGCGAGACAGCCTCGATTGTGCAGCGTTCACACAGCGACTCCAGCGCCTTGGGAATGTTCTTTTCCGGCTCGATATTGGAGCCGATTGTGATGTAAACTCTGGCCACAAGACTTTACTCGCGCTCTCGCACAATTTCAACCGCCACGCTGCGGGCGAAACGCAGTGCTCCCGGTTTATCCACCGTAACGGAGACCCGGTGCACTCGGGGATTCTCAAGGCAGATATCCGAAATTTCCTGGGCAAGTCGTTCAAGCAGGTTAAAGCGCGAGTCTTCAACCATTGCGATCACCCGTTTCTTGATGGATTTATAGTCAACGGTGTCCGCAATCTCGTCGCTTTTACATGCTGCACGATAGTCCGCCCACATGGTGATGTTGATAATCACGTCTTGTTTTTCGCGGCGTTCTTCCGGATAAACGCCGACAATGCACCGGCACATCAGGTCGCGAATGTGAATTTTATTGGCCCTGCCCTCATCCATAGATATTCCCCCGCATATGCCGGCCGCCATCGACGTACAGCACTTGTCCCGTCACAAAGGTGGCGTTGAGGAGATAGCGCAGTGCCTCCGTAATGTCCTCGACTTTTCCAAACCGGTTTAAGGGGTTTGTGTGCGCCAATTCCTCGAGGTACCGCGTGTCTTTTCCGGGCGGGGGCAGGATAAGCCCTGGCGCAATAGCGTTTACCTGAATGGAAGGTGCAAGCTCCAAGGCCATTGTCCGCGTGATCGTATGGAAGAGGCGTTTGCTGAGATGGTAAGCGTAGTGGGTGCGGTCGTAGTCCATCACCCGGGTGTCCAAGAAGTTGACGATATGCCCGGGTCTCCCCTGGTCCGCGAATGCTCGTGCAAGCATGAACGCCGACAACGCGTTCGTGTTGATGTTGTTCACGATTTGCTCCACGGAGCATTCGAGCATGGTCGATTCCTCGAAGACCGACGCGCTGTTGATCAAAACGTCGATGGGACCGAACAGCTCGACCACTTCTTCGAAGAATTTCTCGACGCCCCGGGGGTCCGAGAAGTCGCCGCGCACGGTTTCGGCTTCGACCCCCAAGGCTCCCAGTTCTTCTGCCAATCCCGCTGCTTCTTGGCCCGAAGAGCGGTAGTGGATACACACATTCGCGCCTTCATTGGCCAGTGTTCGAACGCATGCGGCCCCCAGGCGTTTGGCGCCGCCGGTAACCAGTGCTGCCGCGCCTTTGAGCATACTGTCGTCACGCATGGCGTATCTCCTTTCTTCTTATTGCCTTACAAATATTCTGACACCTGAAATGGTCCGAATATTTCCAATATAGACCGAAATCATTCATGAGACGACCCGGTCTGCTCCCTACAGGCGCGGACCAAGCCTACCATTCAGGGATGGCAGGGATCGAATTGTGACAGATTACGCCATGCTTCACACGGGCATTTCAAAAGGGTCTTCCGCGTGTTCCAGGCACTGCTTGGTGAGACTCTCGAGTTGGTCACGAAGCTCGCGGGTATCCGGATCATCGAAGAGATTTGTAAGCTGGTAGGGGTCTTTGCGGTTGTCGAACAAGAATCCCTCACCATTGGGTTTGACGGCGTAGGTATAGCGCTTTGTCCGTACTCCGCGGAAAATCGGAGCGGGATGGTTGTTTCCTCCCGATGCGTTTTCCTTCGAAATATGCATGATGAATTGAAAGTCGGGATCGGGGCCCTTTTCGCCCACCAAAGCCGCGCTGAAGTCCTGTCCCTGGCAAGTTTTGGGAACCGCAATGCCTGTAAGACCACACAGTGTCGGCATAATATCCACGGACCCGAACAAGGCCTTGTTCTTGAGCCCCGCGGGCACAACAGACGGCCACCGTATCAGAAACGGGACGCGAATGGACTCCTCATGGGGCTGCCGTTTACTGCCCACGCCGTGCGAACCAAACATCGAACCATGATCGGAGGTGTATACGACAATTGTGTTCTCAGCGAGTCCCATTTCATCCAGAGCGCTCAGGATGCGTCCCAACTCTTCATCAATGGCCGTAATGTGCGCATGATACCCCTGATAATTAGGCCAATCGTTCTGCCGTGCGATACCGGGAGCATCCGCGGCAACTCCTCCGCTGGTCAAATCCACATTCGGCCGGTAAGGCAATGAATTTTCTGGATACAGCGCCTTCTTGTCTTCAGGAGCGTCCCTAAAACGCGCATGAGGCGGATTCCACGACACCATGAGAAAAAAAGGACTCGCTGCATCTTTATTCTCGCGAATAAAGTCCAAGGCTTGGTCGGTCATCAGGGTAGCGTTATAGCCCTTGGGCTGGACCGGCTCTCCCTCCGCCGGGTGGTATTTCGATTTGTCATAATGAATGCCTGTTCTGGTCCAAATAAGCGAGGTGTCGAACCCGAAGGGCTCCGCACGCGTTCCCCCGAGATGCCATTTTCCGATATAGCCGGTACGGTAGCCCGCCGTCTTAAAAGCTTTTCCCAAGGTCATTTGGTCGGGGCTAAGGGGGATATTGTTGTCAATAACCCCTTGCTGGTGGGGCCAGCGTCCCGTCATCAGGATGGCGCGATGAGGCGAACAGACGGGGTAGTTGCTGATAGCGTTTGTGAACTCGGCGCCTTGTTCCGCCAATGCGGCCATATTCGGGGTATGGAGCTCGGGCATTTCAGAAAACGACATGGACTGCCACCGGTGTTCGTCGCTGAAGAGGTAGACGACATTCGGCCGGCGGGGGCGTTCCGCTCCGTACGCCGTCTCCCGCGCAACCGTCGCCAACGCTATCCCCCCCGCCGCATGCTTAATAAAATCACGCCGTTTCATATTGGCCAGCCTTTCGTTTATGGTCGTCTTGCAGGCGAAATTTCGTTTGATACTTCAGCTATGTGTTTATAGCCTTCCGGACAGAATGAATTCACCACCCACCATTGTATAGTCCACCGGCCGACACCGCCTCGGTTGCAAGGCGCATTATTCCGGTATTACAAACGGGTCCCGCGCTTTTTTCAACCATTGGCGCGTGAGAGCTTCCAGTTGCTTGCGAATATCGGCCATGTCCGGATTACCAAATAGATTCATTAGTTGATAGGGGTCCTTCTGATTATCGAACAGGAACCCCTTGCCATCGGGCGTAATGGCATAGGTATAGCGTTTTGTGCGCACACCACGGAAAAGCGGCGCCAGGTATTTCTTGGGGACCGGTGAATTCTTTTCGGAAATGTGCATGATGGGCTGAAAATCGGGATCCGGGCCGTCTTTGCCCAAGAGAGCGGGGCTGAAATCCTGTCCCTCACATGTGGAAGGAATATCAACCCCCGCCAAGCCACAAAGCGTTGGCATAATGTCAATCGAACCAAACAGGGCATGATTCTTAAGGCCGGCAGGCACGATACCAGGCCATCGGACGAGAAATGGAACCCTAATTGATTCTTCGTACGGCTGCCGCTTGCTCTTCAAGCCATGCGACCCAAACATCGTACCGTGGTCTGAACTATAAACCACAATGGTATCGCGCGTCAGTTTCAGGTCGTCAAGAGCTTTCAAGACACGCCCCAACTCTTCGTCAATGGCGGTGATGTGGGCGTGGTATCCCCGGTAAATGAGGCTATCCCTTTTCCGGACAAGGGCTACTCTGCCTTTTGCCGAACCCTTGACCGACTGGTCCACATTGGGCCGGTAGAGCAGGGAACCTTCGGGATACAAAGCCTTTTTCTCGTCAGGGGCATCCTCAAAAATTGCGTGCGGGGGATCCCAACCGACCATTAAGAAAAAAGGCTTTGAGGCACCCGCGTTTTCGTGGATGAAAGCGAGGGCTTGATCGGTCATAAGAGTAGCGTTATAGCCCTTGGGACAAACCGGGCCTTGCCCCGCGGGATGGTAGCGGGCTTTATCTCTATGAAACCACGTGAAATTCCAGATAAGAGAGAGATCAAAGCCAAAGGGCTCTGCCCGTCTTCCGCCAAGATGCCACTTGCCAATATAGCCCGTCCGATACCCGGCTGCTTTGAATACTTTTCCAAGGGTAATCTCGTCGGGACTTAAGTGGATGTCATTGTCTGTTACGCCTTGCTGATAGGGCCAGCGGCTGGTCATTAGCATGGCCCTATGCGGCGAGCATACGGGATAGTTACTGATCGTATGCGTGAATTCCGCGCCTTGCGCCGCCATTGCCGCCATGTTCGGCGTGTGGAGCTCGGGCATCTCCGTAAACGACATGGACTGCCACCGATGCTCGTCGCTGAAAAGATAGACCACGTTCGGCTGGGCAGAAAATTCGGCTCCGCGCACCCTTTCACGCGAAACTGCCGCTAACGCTATGCCCGATGCCGCATACTTAATAAAATCACGGCGTTTCATGGCACTGCATTACTCTTCCGTGTCCGTGTCTTCGTCTGAGCTCTCTTCTTGTGGCGTTTCAGGGGCATGCTCGGGAGCCTGCTTGGCCACGTCCAAAACATCGGCCGCCGGCATTACGATCATCAAGGCATTATCTCCGCCGCCTCCCATCATCCCCATCATCATCCCCATCATTCCGCTACCCGAGGAACGGATAGTGCGGAGCACGAGGATGCCGACGACATCGCCATCAAGGGTAAATACGGGCGCGCCCAGCGAGCCTTGGGTCATCCCGCCGCCCGCCGGCACATAGAAAGTCCGGGGTCTGTCTACAACCGCCTCGATACGGTCCAGGAGCGCCCCATGCACCCGGTTTGCAACCCGCCCAAGCCGGTTTATGGCCACAATGGGATCGAGTTGGACGGGTGTTCCCGCTTTCGAGAGGTCAAGCGCGGTAAAGGGTTCCTCGAGTTTCTCTTTCGGCCGCAGGAACGCCAAATCCAGGTCCTTGTCGCGCAACACGACCTCCGCGGGAATCTCTTCGCCATCCGCGGTAAGAATATCCGCGCTCTTGATCTCGGCCTCCATTTTGAATCCCATTTCATCGAGATCCATCCCCATCATATTGCGCGAAGCGGAGGTCGGATCGGTGGTAAAAAGGCTCACAACGACTAAGCCGCTGGGGTCGATAACGGTGCCCGCGATTTCCGTCTTACTCTCCTCACTCTGCGAGCCGCTCCCCTGCATCGAATACCGGTTTTCAATCACCAGCTTTATGGTGACAACGGCATCCTTGTGATTTGCAACAAGCGCCCGGGCCTGCTCGGCCGGCTCATCGGCGAGTACCGTCCCCGCAACCATGAAGCAACTCAATAGTGCAACGACAAGTCCTGTTTGTAATAACTTGGCATTCATCTCTAACGTTCTCCTTCCCGGCTCCGGCCGTCTTCAGTCTGCCTCACCACCACTCCCGGAAGCCCCTATTTTGTCGTTGGGACCCGGTCTCCCATCTGTGAAATGCGTGGTTAAAAACTTTTTCTTTGGGTCTCCCTTGCCATGGGCATCAGGTCTGCGACGCCCGGTTATGCGTTGCTTTCCCACTGAGGCTCAAATTGCAGGAAAAGGGTATAAATCCCCCGCTGCACTTTGAAAACAACGGTTTTAGGTTTTTCTTCCGCGACAGAGTCCATCTTCTGTTCGAACCAGTCGATATTCCTCACTTTTTCGCCATTCACTTCGACGATGAGGTCGGAAACGCCGAGCATTCCCAAAGCCGCCCAGCTTCCGGATTTGACTTCTTCAACGAGAACCCCCGTTTTACTTTCTTCCCACTCTTCCCGGGCGCGATCGAAGAAGGTGATATCGCGCACGGTAAACTCGAAGTTTGCGTCACGGTACTTTTTCATTTCACGGTCAAGTTTTGGTGACTCGATTAATTCGACCGCAATAGTCTTCTCCTCGTCGCCCCGCTGTATAGTCAATTCGGCCTTCGTGCCAATTTTGTATTGCCGTATCAGCACGGGGAGTTCTTCGTAATCCTCGGGCGCATTGGCTTCCAGTTCCAAGCCGTCTACCGCGAGGATCAGATCGCTTACCTGCAATCCGGCCTTCTCGGCCGTACTGCCTGAATAAACGCGCGTAATCCGGAACCCGCTAAGGTCGTCATCCCCCAAATTCTCGGCGATATCGCGCGTAATGACCTGCGTTTCCACGGGGAGCCACGCCTTCCTTACTTCGAGGCCAGGGTCTTTTAATTCTTGAATACCCACTTTTACCACGGCCACCAATTGCTGTCCCCGGCGGTCGAATTGCACGAGGGCCGGCGTGGGTTCGGTTTTTCCCTCAGTCAATTCCGCCGTGACTTTTTTCATCTCGGCCGCGTTTTTGACGGTTTTGCCGGCAATGCTTGTTATTACGTCCTTATCCTGGAGTGAGGGTTTCGCGTCTCCGGCGGGGCCACCGGGCCGCACCGACGTAATGATTACGCCATCCTGATTGTCGCGCCGTAGCTCTTTGGCGATAAGAAACGAAACGTCTCGCACGGTAAGCCCCCACTGCTTCAACTCGGACTGTTCAGGCGCTGCTTCCTTACGGTTGGTGGTTGTCATGGACAGCGTCTGTTCCTTACCGTCGCGCTGAATCGTCGCCTCGACCGACTCGCCGATGGGCAACTCGGCGACAAAGCGATTAAACAGAGGCACCTCCTCGTCAAATTCGACGTCGATGTCTTTGCCGGCTAGCCGGAGAAGATAATCCCCTGCTTTCAGCCCGGCCTCAGCGGCCGGCGTGTCCTTCATTACATTGGCAATGAGCGCACCCCGGTCCATGGGACTGTGTTTGAATCGCGGCTGGATGTCGAACCCCAGCCACGCGCGTGCAACCTCATCTTTTTCGAGGAGCACCGAAGTGACCTGCCGGGCAAGGTCGCTTGGAATGGCGCCGCCCAGTCCTCCCAGGCGGATTTCGTTGATCCCGATGATTTCTCCCTCGAGATTCACTAGCGGCCCGCCGCTGTTCCCCCCATAGATTTGCGCATCATGCCCCAGCCACACCACAAACGAACCGACATCCTCCCCGTCCTGGTCTAGTCGGCGGGACGGACCGAACCAGCGCGGCATGATCATTTCGGTATTGCTGATGATCCCCAATGTGACCGATTGCGAAAGCGCCATAGGACTACCCATAGCAAGCACGTGGTCGCCCACTTCGACCTTCGTAGAATCCCCCCATGCCGCCGTGGGAAACTCGCGAGGTTGTTCAGGCGTGAGTTTTAGGAGGGCGATATCCGAAAGCGGATCCCGCCCGACCAGTTCCGCCTCGATTTTTTCCTTTGTAGAAAGGGTACAGACCATCCTGGTAGCATGCCCGGCCACGTGGTGATTGGTGACAACATGGCCCTCAGGCGTGATGATCACCCCACTGCCGGAAGATTCGCGTTTGACTTCCCGCCCTTCGTAATACCTGGGCGTAACTACCTCGATGCGCACAAGGGCCGGTTTGACTTTCGCCACCGCGGCATCGACGGAACTCCTCAAAGATTCGGGAATCTGGGAAACCGAATCAGCGGCCTCTTGAGCGGGTGCCGTTGAACCCAGAACCAGGGTCGACAGCATTACGATGATAATCGGCAAACAACGTTTCATGAGCGTATCCTTAATTGCTTCCTACGGTTCATGCTTGCAGGTCAACAACGGCGATCCTGTCTTCCGAAACACAGAACACGACCCTCAATCTTTCCCTTTCTTATTCTAAAGGGAAACCCGTGGAGTGGATTATGGGCATGCAACGATAGTGTGTCAAGGACGCTGTTCGGAAGTCATTTGTTTTGAAAATGTTAAATAGCTGTCCCGGTCCTCCGGCGTTTCGTCGAAGTTGCCTGACCCCCTCCTTCCCAGTACACTGGCCGAATACGGAGGGTCGGAAACATGCTTGAGACCGTCGACCTGAAAGCTAAACTCTCGAAAAGGGACTACAAAAAGGCGATGGACGCCTTGGATCTGCGCCTCGCGCAATATCAACGGGACTTGAAAAGCGCAGGAGTACCGGTCCTCGTGGTATTTGAAGGCTGGGATGCCGCCGGTAAGGGCTCGGTGCTTGGCCGCATTCTGCAAGCCCTCGATCCCCGGGGCTTCAAAGTGCATAACATCCCCGCGCCAACACAACAAGAGTGCCTATGGCCTCCAATGACGCGGTTTTGGAACATCACCCCGCTAGACGGTTTCATCGCCATCTACAACCATAGCTGGTACCGCCAGGTCTTGAACGAACGGGTCGAGAATGACCTGTCGCCACAAGAGCTTCAAGAGGCCTACGAGCGAATGCGGGTGTTCGAGCGCCAACTCAGTGATGATGGGGCCGTTATCGTCAAGTTTTTCCTCCACATCGATAAGAAAGAACAGGCAAAACGGTTTCGAAAACTGCGCAAAGACCCGGCTTTCGCATGGAAGGTCGGTAAAGAAGAACAGCGCCGCCATAAGCTATACAAAGACTATGCGTTGGCCATCGAGGATATGCTGCGCGAAACGTCAACCCCGTATGCTCCCTGGACGCTCGTACCCGCGACCAATGAGCGCTTCGCCCTCGTGACAATTGGCGAGTCGCTGGCCACGGCGTTTGAGCGCGGATTGGTTCAGCGCCAGAAAGCAGCTTCTCATAAGGCAAAGCCTAAGACCCAGAAGCGGCGCACCAGCCCGCTCAACAGGGTAGATTTGACGCTCGTTCTGGTCCGGGATGAGTACGACAAAAAACTGGACGAGCTCCAACAGGAACTCCGGCGCCTCCAGCACCTTTGTTACATCGAGCGCGTTCCGGTGGTGCTGGTTTACGAGGGCTGGGATGCGGCCGGTAAGGGAGGCAATATCCGGCGGCTATTGCGCGAACTCGACCCGCGGGGATACGAGGTGGTACCGGTTGGCGCACCTGTGGGGGACGAAAAGGCGCATCATTACCTGTGGCGGTTCTGGCGAACCCTGCCAAAAGCAGGCCATTTTACCGTGTTTGATCGAAGCTGGTATGGCCGCGTCATGGTGGAACGCATCGAGGGCTTTGCCACCCCCCAAGAATGGACACGCGCCTATCGTGAAATAAACGAATTCGAGGAAGAACTCGTCGAGTACGGAACCGTTGTTGTCAAATTCTGGATTCACATCTCGAAGGAAGAGCAACTCGCGCGGTTTGAAGCTCGTCAGAACATCCCCCATAAGCGATGGAAGATTACCGACGAGGACTGGCGCAACCGTGAGCGCTGGGATGACTACTGGAATGCCGTGTCGGACATGATCGAACGCACGTCAACCGTCCAGGCGCCATGGACGGTCATCTCCGGCAATGACAAGCGTTTCGCCCGTGTCCAGGCCCTCCAGACTGTCGTCGACCGCGTGACCGAACGCCTCAAGCATGAGAAATAGGCCCAGCCTCTGGTGATTATCTCCCGGGATCGCCGAGCGCCAGCTCGGCATTCGGCAGGTTGTAGAGATAAAGAAGATGCCGAGCTGGGGCTCGGCAATCCCAGAAGGCAGTCGTTCTTATTGTAGTAGGACCGGCGCCCCCGCCAGTCATCTGGAGCTTTCTTGTCCCAAGGCAAATCATGAGCAGGATGCTCATGCCACATCAAGGCCAAACCGCAACGTGCTCGCCAACGGAGGGCGGGTTTCAACCCTTCGGAATCCATGGTAAGCACATCATCACGGCGTAGCGCCAGTAATTCCTGAACGCGGCTATCCATGAGTTCACCCTTGAAACTCAAGTCATCCGCAGGTCGCTATGTTCCCTATCTCCGCCGAGCAGGGTGATGGCATCGCGAGAATGGCCGGCCGCAAGCAGTGGCTCAATGATGTCCACCTCCAGATGCGGCACATAGTAATCCAGAAATTCCCCGAGCCCCTCGACGGTATACTGTTCATGTTGACCGGGTATCAGGACGGCTTCGGCCACGTCAATGGTATGCGTCTTCTGCCCCACGCTTACCGCAAGCGGACCGGACATCGCCAACAGGATGTGAAACGAGTCGGCGCGGGTATGCTTTTCATGATATCCCCGGCATGCCACATGGTCGGCGGCAAAATGGCGGCAGGCCGCCACGATGCTGCGTTCCGCGGTACCGTCTCCTGCGCATGCAAGCGGTTTTGCTTCCCCGCCATGATGCGATCCGAAATGGATGGCTTCGAGCCCTTTCTCAATGTGCAATTCCCGGGGTTTGCCGTCAGTACCCACGCGCCCCCAGTCGTACAGTCGGTACGTCAAGTCGCTGTTCTGCTGAATTTCTGCGAGGACAACGCCCCCGCCAATGGCATGTACGGTTCCCGCTGCTACGAAAGCCGTTGATCCTTTTTTCACGGGAAACCTTTTCATAAGTTGCTCGATTGAGCCGTCTTGGATGGCATTTGCTAGCGTTTCGCGATTGACGTCAGGGTCAAGTCCGCAGATCAATTCACTTCCCGGCTCCGCCTGCAGGACGTACCACATCTCGGTTTTGCCCACGTCCGATTCCCCCAGTCGTTCGGCGCAATGGTCATCCGGATGCACTTGGACGGAGAGATGTTGTGCGGCGTCTAATATTTTGAGCAAAAGCGGGAAGCGGCCAGCAGGCGTAGGCCGAGCCTTTGTCCCGAGCAGCGCCTTGGCGTCTGTCTCTAAGAGGTCCTGGAGCGTCTTACCCTTGAATGCTCCCTGCGAGATGATACTCTCGTCGCCCGGATGGTCGGAAATCAGCCATGCTTCACCAATGGGGACATCGCCGCGGACGTCCTTGCCATAGATGGTCCTGAGTTTGCGCCCGCCCCACACGCGTTCGTAGTAGCGCTCCTCAAAATGCAGGATGTCCCATTTTTCCGCGGCCATCTTTTCATACCTCTCCGTTTTAGCAAAAGTCCGGAATCACACGGCGCGAAAATATAGAATACCATCTCGATGCTCGGAAACAACCCGGTTCTCTTCCTCGAGAACCTCGAGATGCCCCGTGGCGGAGGAAAGCCCCAAAAAGGTGTACTTGGGGGCCATGCGTGGGAAAAGCTCCTGCGCTACCTGATAAACGGATAAGCATCGGTGGCCGAGAATATCGAGAATGCGCTGGCTGCGCCTGTCCTGGCGCTCGAGCAGGTTTTCGATAGCGGTGCGAGGGTTCCGAATGGGTTCGCCATGTCCGGGGAAGCATATGTTGAGGTCGAGATCATGTGTTTTTCGCAACGATCTCCGGTACTCCACGAGGCTCTTCGCGCGCGGCTGGCCGGATTTCGAACGGCGCAACAGCGGGTTAGGCGTGATCCTTGGAAGAAGGTGATCGCCTGTGAAAGCGAAACGGGCTTCGTGGTCGGCCAAGAGTATATCCATCGCGGAATGCCCGGGTACATGGTAGGCCGTATGCCGTCCGACAGTCTCCGTATCTTCAAGACCCCGGTCAACGGTAGCCTCTGTGGCATATTCCCGGTAACTGTGTTGTTCGCTGGCCGCTTCCCGCACAATCTCTTCAGGTGCGCCCAGTTCGCGCATAATCCGGAGGGCAAAGCGATGGGCTTCTTCTTGACTCTTGGCCGAAATCAACTCGTGATGCACCGATTCGGGATGAGCGCAAACGATGAAGTCCCCATGGTCTCGCAAACGTCCCAAGAGGCCCACGTGGTCGATGTGCGTGTGGGTTAGAAGGACCTGCTCGAGGTCGCTGAACGCCAGTCCCTCCTTCTCGAAGGCGGTTTTCAAAATGGCGAAGGCCTCATCGGTATTCACGCCGGCATCAATGAGCGTAACCGGGTCCGACTTGACGAGGTATGCATTCACAGACCCCACGGGGAAGGGCGTCGGAAGAGTTATGGGAACCACATGATCCCGGTTCATCGTTGCATCAGTGCTGCCACGTAGGCCTCGTAGCTGCGTTTCATCTGGGCGAGGGAATCCCCGCCAAACTGCTCGATAAAGAATTGTGCCAGAACGATGGCGACGGCATGCTCGGCAATCAGCGCCAAGGCGGGCACGGCGCATGTATCGCTTCGCTCGACCAGCGCCTTGTCCGGCTTTCTTGTCTCGATATTCACGCTTTGTAGAGGACGCATCAGCGTCGAGATTGGTTTCTTAACGATACGGACCATCAACTCCTCTCCAGAGGTCATGCCCCCTTCCGTGCCGCCAAGATTATTGGAGGTGCGTACGTAATGGCTGCCGCCTTTGGGAGTATCCGACCACACGATCTCGTCATGATACCCGCTGCCGCGGAGATGGGCTCCCCGAAAACCAAGCCCCACCTCGACGCCTTTGACGGCCTGGATGCTCATTATGGCCTGCGCAACAGCGCCGTCGAGCTTGCGCTCGGCCTGGGTATGGCTTCCTAAACCAACAGGCATCCCCCACGCACGGACCTCGACGATACCTCCGAGCGAATCCTTGTCGCGTTTTGCGTGTTGGATGGCCTCGCGCATGCGTTCCCCGGCTTCCGGATCGGCGCATCGCACATCGGATTCCATTGATTGTTCGCGCAATTTGTTCGAAGGAATGCTCTCGGTATCGGCGGTGGCCTCGCCGATTTGGACCACATGGCCCACCATGTCCACGCCGAATTCCGCGAGGAGTTTCCGGCATAAGGCACCCGCGGCCACGCGGGCGGCCGTCTCTCTCGCGCTGGCGCGTTCGAGGATATTCCGGCAGTCGTCGTGCTCGTACTTAAGGGCGCCAACCAGGTCTGCGTGACTGGGCCGTGGGCAGATTACTTTTTCCCCGCGTTCTCCCGAGGGCGGTTTCCAAGGGTCCATGGCGCTTTCCCAGTTCTTGAAATCGCGATTCCAGACCGCGAGAAGAATGGGGCTTCCAAGCGTGAGGCCTCCCCGAATCCCCGAGAGCACATCCACCTCATCCTTTTCGATACGTTGACGTCCTCCCCGGCCGTAACCTTTTTGCCTTTCCGCCAGCCAGAAATTAATGTCTTCAGGTTGCACGTGCATGCCGGCAGGAAACCCGTCCAGGAAACAAAAGACCCCTCTGCCGCGCGATTCACCTGCCGAATAGTACCGGAGCAAAATGTCGTCCTTTCCTATACATTCCCGCTAAAATGCGGGCGGCGCGAGCAAATGGTTGAAGTAGTAATCAATGATGGCCGGGCCCGCAAACATTACAACGACCCCCGCCAGCGCCAGATAGGGTCCAAAGGGGAGATAGTGGCCCGGCGCGGACCTGTCAGCTTCCCCCTTGTTGGATTCTGTCTCGTCTGATTCTGTTTCCTCGGGAGCGGGTTCTTTCTCCTTTTTGCCCGCCAGAATCATAAGAATGCCGACAATGCTGCCAATAAACGCCGCGATAATGATAACGAGGACCGCTCCGTACAAGCCGAAAAATGCACCCAGCATCGTATTGAGTTTGACATCGCCGAAACCCATGCCCGGTTTTTTCAAGAGCAGCAAAGCGCCCTTGTCCAGCGCATAGAGAATCCCTCCGCCGACCACTGCCCCAACCAGGGAATTGATCGGAGGAAGTTCGAAAGGCCCCATTACCGCCAGCCCGCTTTCCGGGTACACCATGAACAACACCGAACACGCGATCCCGACTGGAATACCGGGCAGCGTCACTTCGTCGGGGATTGTCCAGTCAGTGAGGTCAACAAAGGTGACAACCACCAACGCCGCTGAAAGCAGCATGTAAACAGGCGTAGCCAGGGCAATGCCAAAACGCCAGAAAACCAGCAGAAACAGCAAGCCCGTGATGGCCTCGACCAACGGATACTGCCAACTGATGGGCTGGCCGCAATGACGGCACTTCGCTCCCAGTACCAGCCAACTTACCACGGGGATATTGTCATACCACGCAATAGGGTTTTCGCATTTGGGGCACTTCGAGCGCGGCTTCACCACCGACAGGCCCCGAGGCAACCGGTACACGCAGACATTCAAGAAGCTTCCGACCACGCTTCCCAAAGCGAACGAAAACACCGCCAGAAGCGCGTTTAAGACCTGCAGATTGTCGTTCATCTATTCCCCACTTATTACAAGTTCAGCGATTAAGAGCGAAGGAGCTCCACATGATCCCAGGAAGCGCAGATCATTGCCTACCGCGGCCACTGCTTTCAAGAGCGGCCGGATATTGCCCGCTACCGTCACTCCTCGCACCGGCCGGCCAAGTTCGCCATTCTCGATCAGCAACCCCGCTGCCCCGAAGCTGAAATCCCCCGAGATCGGGTCCGCTGTGTGCACTCCCATGGCCTCCGTAATAAAGAAACCGTTTCCGGCCATCGCAAACAGGCGTTCCTGCGATTCCTTTCCCGGGCAAATGAAAAGGTTCGATGGCCCTACGTCCGGGGGACTGCTGTATCCGCGCGAGGCATTGGCGCTCGTTTGCACCCCCATCTCATTTGCAGTCTGCAGGTTATGCAGGTAGCCGGCAAGCCGTCCATTATCCACGAGGACGGTTCGTTGCGCCGGCGTACCCTCTCCATCGAACGGCGCGCGGTTAATCGCGTCCGGGCAATCGTTCTGGTCCACAATCGACAGATGTTCCGACCCTGCAATATGCCCGGTTTGCCCTGCCAGAAACGATTTTCCTTTGAGCACATTGTCGGCGCGAAACGCAGAACTGAGCACCTGCAGAAACTGTGTTGCGACCGCATAATCAAGCACCACGGGCATGGAGCCGGATGCGCATGGCTTGCCCCCCAAGCGCCGTATGGCATCCCGGGCGCACCTTTCCGCCACCCATTCGAGCCGGAGACCGTCAAAGGCGTTCGCAAAATCGAATTCCCAGCCGCGCTCGGAATCCACCCCTGCCTGTGTGGCCACGCCGACCACTGCGCAACTGAAATAGGCGTTGCGATAGCGCCGGCGTACCCCAGCGGAGTTGACCAAAGTGAGATCAACCAGCGTGTCACCATAACCTGCCTGCTCGACCTGCTCGATGCGTTGATCGAAGTCGAGCGTGGTTTGTTCCAGGTTCATGGTAAAGGCAATCTTATTTTCGACGGGTATTTGAGCGGGATTCTGGACTGACCAGTCCTCATCAAGGGTCCCTGCTTCCTGACAGATGCCTGCATACGGTTCGGGGTCGTTGGATATCGCATTCTCCCAGGCATTGCGGACCGTGGTTTCTATGGCCTCATCAGGGGACGTGGTATAGGCAAACCCCATGCGCTTCTCAGCGGTAAAAAGCCGTAATCCGAGTCCCCGCGCGGTCGAGGAAGAGAGCGTTTCGATCTCTCCTTTCGAGACCTCAATTTCGAGGTTCCGGCTGATTACCAATACGGCTTCAGCCTCGGTGGCCCCGCAACGCTGGGCCTGTTCAACTACTTCGACTAGACGGTTGTCGTTCACAAAAGTTCTCGGGGTTGTTACGCTTGTTTTGCTGCCTTTACGAGGGACTCCACAAACGCCGCGACCTTGGTTGCCGTTTCCGGTGAATCGCCCAGTTTGCCTATCATGCGTACGATAGCGCTGCCCACGATCACGCCATCCGCGTATCGGGCGATCTCGGTCGCATGTTCCGGTTTCGAAATGCCAAATCCGACCGCCACGGGCTTGTCTGTGTGGCTCTTGATTTTCGCGACCATATCCCCCACATCCCGCTCGACTTGGGCCTGTTCGCCGGTGACGCCCGTCCGGGAGACGTAATAGACAAAGCCCCTGCTCTGTTTCGAGACGGCTTCGATGCGTTTTTCCGTACTCGTGGGCGCCAGCAGAAAAATGGTGGCGATATCCTGCGCATCAAGACATGCTTTATAGTCTTTGGCTTCCTCGGGCGGTAAATCCACGCAAAGCACGCCGTCCACTCCTGCATCCTGGCAATCAGGTCCAAAGCGTTCAATTCCGTAAGCATAAACGGGATTAAAGTACGTAAACAATACGATCGGAACCTCTGTCTGCTCGCGGACCTTTTTCACCATGCCGATAACATCGCGCAAGGAAATGTTGTGCCGCAAGGCACGCATGGCAGCTTCCTGGTTGACTACGCCGTCGGCCAAGGGGTCCGAAAAGGGAATACCCAGTTCAATAACGTCTGCCCCGGCCTGTTCGAGGGCTATTACAAACTCGGCTGTCCGGTCAAGTGTAGGATCGCCCGCCGTTATGTACGGGATGAAGGCTTTCTTTCCCGCGGTCCGTAATTCCTGAAAACGAGCTTCAATGCGATTCACTAGAATTTTTCCCCCGGCAGTAAGTATTTCGCTGCTTCCTGTACGTCCTTGTCCCCCCTGCCCGACATATTGATCACCACAAGCTGGTCTTTGGGGAGCTCTGGGACCACTTTCTGGGTATGCGCAACGGCGTGGGCGCTTTCCAGGGCCGGAATAATGCCCTCGAGTTCACTGGTCAGCTTGAAAGCGGCCAGTGCCTCATCATCGCTTGCACTTACGTATTCGACCCGGCCCTCTTTTCGCAAATACGCGTGCTCAGGACCAACGCTGGCGTAGTCCAATCCGGCGGAGACGCTGTGAGTCCCGAGGATCTGGCCGTTGTCATCCTGCAAAACGTAACTCATGGCCCCCTGCAGGGTGCCCAGTTTTCCACCGGCAAAGCGTGCGGCATGTTTGCCGGTCTCGATTCCAAGTCCACCGGCTTCAACGCCGATCATTCGAATGTTTTTCTCCCCAATGAAATCGAAGAACAAACCGAGCGCATTGCTTCCCCCGCCAACGCAGGCAATAAGAACGTCCGGAAGACGCCCTTCCTGTTCCATGATCTGGCGCCGGGTTTCCAGGCCGATAATCCTCTGCAATTCCCGGCAGATGACGGGAAACGGATGCGGCCCATGCACGGTTCCCAGAACATAATGCGTGTGGCGGACATTCGTCACCCAGTCGCGCAGGGCTTCATTGATGGCGTCCTTGAGAATCTTCGAGCCCGACGAGACGGGGTTAACCTTCGCCCCGAGCAGTCGCATCCGGAAAACATTGAGCTTCTGGCGCTCGATGTCTTCCGTACCCATGTAGATTTCACATTCGAGACCGAGTTGCGCGGCGGCTGTCGCCGTGGCGACGCCATGCTGCCCTGCGCCGGTCTCCGCGATGATGCGGGTCTTGCCCATGCGTTTCGCGAGGAGCACCTGTCCTACCGCATTATTGATTTTATGCGCGCCGGTGTGCGCAAGGTCTTCACGCTTAAAGTACACCTTGGCTCCACCGAGATGCTTCGTCAAACGTTCCGCAAAATAGAGCGGCGTGGGACGCCCAATATAATCGCGGCGGTACTTGTCGAGGGTCTCTTGAAATTCCCGGTCCTTCAGGGAGGTTCGAAACGCCTCCTCCAATTCTTCCAAGGCGTACATGAGGGTTTCAGGGACATATTGCCCCCCATAGGGGCCGAAACGCCCTTTCTCGTCAGGATAGGGATAGGGCGGATTTGGCGGCCCGGATGAATTTGCGGAGTTGTTCATGGTCTTTCTTTCCTGGTGATGCTTCCACGCCTCCCGACGTGTCCACCGCATAGGGGCGCACGATTTTCACGGCCTCAGCAACGTTTTCAGGAGTCAATCCTCCCGCCAGAATCACTGGCTTGCCCAACGCCGCCGCTTTCTGGGCACTTGCCCAATCGCAGGTGGTGCCGGTGCCGCCATGGGCTCCAGCCACTTGGGCATCCAACAGATACGACCGGGCGGGGTGGTCGGCCATGTGTTCAATGGTAAACCCCGGGCCGGCATGAAACACCTTTATCGCTCGGTCCGCTACAGACTGGTACTCCATGGGAGCTTCCTCGCCACACAACTGAACGACGTGGGCAAACGAGAGATACGCGCGCAACCGCTCTGCCGGGGCATTCACGCATACGGCGACCGGCGTCACAAAAGGCGGCAACTCGGCAACAATCTCTGCTGCGCGCTGCGGTTCAATGTATCGGTTGCGGGCACGCGCTTCTTCCGCGAAAACGAAGCCAAGCGCATCGGCGCCGGCCTCACACGCCGCCAAGGCATCCTCAAGATTGGTGATGCCGCAAATCTTAACTTTGGTCACGGCCCAACAGTTCCCGAATTTTCTCGTTTATATTGTCGCTGTTTATCAGTGATTCTCCCACCAGAATAGCGTCGATACCGCCATCTTCCAAGAGTTGGACGTGCTCGCGAGTGTGAATTCCACTTTCGCTGACCAATACATGCCCGCCGGGTACATGACGTTTCAATTCGAGGGTGGAGTTCAGCGAAACCTCGAAGCTGGCAAGATCCCTATTGTTGATGCCGAGAATATGCGCACCCGCCTTGATGGCACGGTCGATTTCCCAACCATCGTGGGTTTCGACAAGTGCCGCCATTTTCAGCCCCGTGGCCACATCGAGATAGTCTTGTAGCTGCTGGTCACTGAGCGCGCGGACAATCAGAAGAATCGCGTCGGCTTCGGCGGCTCGTGCTTCATATATTTGATATTCGTCGACGATGAATTCCTTACGCAAACACGGCACCGAAACATGCCGCCGTACTGCCGTCAAATCCGCGAGATTCCCCTGAAAATACTTCTGATCGGTCAAAATCGAGACGGCGCTGGCACCAGCCCGCTCGTAGAGACCGCCAATTGCTACAGGGTCGAGCTCTTCACGCAGTACCCCTTTGCTTGGAGACGCCCTTTTTATTTCAGCGATCAGACTGATCCCCGGTGTTCTCAATGCCGCCCGAAAATCCCGGGGCGCGTCAATTTCGCCGATGCGCTCTTTCAAAGTGCTCAGCGGTAACGACCGTTTGCTAGTCTCAACCTCGGTTCGTTTGTGTGCACATATTTCATCAAGAATCATTGGATACCTTTATTAATGCATCCAGCGTTTTCAGGCCCGCTCCCGAATCGATGCATTCCCGAGCCACTTCCAGTGCCTGCCGCCAATCCAGTGAATCATCGCCTGCGCGGATACCCGCCGCGGCATTCAGCAACACGACATCTCGCCGAGGACCGGGTGTCCCCTCCAATACCCCGCGAAGAAGCGCTGCGTTTTCCTCGGGGCTTCCCCCCACGAGGACCTCGCGCGGCACCGATTCGAGCCCCATCTGTTCCGGCGCAATTTCGTATGTATCCACCTGTCCTTCAAGGACTTCCGCAATATATGTCGGCCCCGAAAGTGAAATTTCATCAAGGCCATCGCTGCCCGATGCCACAAATGCGTGATGTGCGCCGAGATTCCCCAGCACATGCGCGAGTGGCTCGACCAACGCCCGGTCGAAGACCCCAACGGAGAGTCCGGTCGCACGCGCAGGATTGGTCAGGGGACCAAGCACGTTGAAGACCGTCCGGGTGGCTCGAAGTTCTGACCGGATAGGCGCCACGTGTTTCATAGCCGTATGTAACGAACGGGCAAACAGGAATCCGATACCGACTTCATCAATGCACCGTGCGACTTTTTCCGGCGTAGCATCAAGGTTCACTCCCAGAGCTTCGAGCACGTCGGCGCTGCCGCATCTGCTCGTAGCGCTACGATTCCCGTGTTTGGCGACGGCCATTCCCGCTCCCGCGACCACAAACGCCGACGTGGTCGAGATATTGAAGCTTCCTGAGTGGTCCCCCCCTGTGCCAACGATATCTATTAATGGTTTACGCTTGGGTAGGACCGGAATGGCCATTTCACGCATCACTTCGGCAAAGCCCGTGATTTCGTCGATTGTCTCGCCTTTCACACGAAGCCCCATAAGCAGTGCCGAAACCTGCACGGGGCTGGCCTCGCCGGACATCAGGACCTTCATGGCCTGTGCCGACTGTTCCCGCGTAAGATTTATCCGCTGGCTGATTAATGAGATGACTTCATCGAGCATGACACAATCCCGTTTCTCTCTTACGGGTGACCCGACGCCCGCAGGCCCCCTCCCGGCGGCGCAACTCTAGCAACCGCGAAAAAACAAAGTCAAAATTTCGGATGCTGCCATTTTTGCGTCGTTTTTACATAACGCAGGGTTCCTGCTGGCTTAAAGCAAGAGCCACGTCGCCGCACTGAGGAAAATCAGAAAGCCGCACATATCTGCCAAGGTCGTTACGATGGGAGGTGCCGAAAGAGCCGGATCAATATCAAGTTTACGCAAAATCAGCGGCACGAGCCCTCCTAAACTTAATGCCACGAGGGTGTTGAGAGCGAGTGCCGCCCCCGCTACCACACCGATATACGCTCCTTTGTTAAGGAATAGCGCAATAACGGCAAGAAGAATTCCAAGAAGAATGCCGTTGATTACGCCTACTTCGACTTCCTTAAAAAACACGCGGTGCCAGTCCTCGGGCCGGGTGACCCCCAATGCCAGCTCGCGAATGCTGACCCCGACGGCCTGGTTACCCGAGCAGCCGCTCATATTGCCGATCACGGGGATAAAAAACGCCAGGGCGACCAGCGTATCGATGGTCTCTTCAAAGTGGATGATTACACTGGCGGCAATGATGCTAAGAACGAGATTGAAGCTGAGCCACGACATACGCCTGAACGAGCGAACGAATACTGACATCGAGCGGAGCTCGTCGCCCCCGACGATACCACTGAAACTTGTCAGCGCGCTCGCGGCCTTTTCACCAAGGGCCTCCTCGACATCGGACCGCAGGACCACACCGACCAAGCGCCCCCCGCTATCCGTGACAGGAATCCCTACAAAGGTGTACCGATCAAAGATTTGTTCGATCTCTTCAAGGGGGGTGTCTACCAGCACGTACAGAGGATTCGTGATCATTACCGAGTTGAGTGTTTTATCGGGCTTGGACAGGAGCAAATTTCTCAGAGGAATGACCCCTACCAGCGACTGTTTCTGGTTCGTTGTATAAATGTATTGAACGGTCAGGTCTGTGTAGACATCTACATTCTCACGAAGATCGTTCAAAACATCCGCAATTTTTAGATTCATGTCGTACGCCAGAAACTCGGTAATCATAATACCGCCGGCGGTGTCGGCGGCATACTTTAAGAGTCTACGTGCGTTGGCCGCTTCCTTGGGGTCCATTTGTGCCAGGATGGCCTCGGCATCTTCTTTGTCCAGTTCCTGGAGCAAATCCACGCGCTCGTCGCTCTCCATCTCGTCGACGATAAGCGCCGCTTTCTCTACTGGAAGTTCTTCCAACAGGTCGGCGCCCTGCGTGTCAGACAGCTCCTCTATCAGATCGGCTGCGTCCTCGGGTTCAAGAAGGGTTAGAACCCCTGCCTGGGCGTCTTCATCGAGTCGCGAAATGGCACGTGCAATTTCAGACGGGTTCAATGTCTGGAGATAATTGTCGAGATATTCAGCATTGTGTGCGGCGACAATGTTCTCAATCTCTTCCCAAGGCTCTCTGATAATGTCCTCAGGCATAGCCAACCTCCTTTATATATCTTCGTGAACCAGTTCCCGAGCACCCTAGACAAGCGGATCGATGACCGCACACGAAAGCTCAAGGCGCCAGGGGGGATAATCTTCCGTATTGGAACGCTATATCGAACACGTGATATTAACATAACTTATGAAATTACGTAAAAGAACCTTTCACGGGGCGCCTCAAGCCAAGTCCCTGGCCCCAACCGCTTCCATTTCGCGACAAAAAAGAGCGTATTCCGTCGCTCAAGTCTTTGACAATTAAAAACGTGGATTTCCACTTTGGTACGACATTTGCTAAAATTTCCTTTTGTATTCGTCCCTCTCCGGAAGTCGTAAGTGCAAACACACCAGGAAGAATACATCATGTGAGGAAACAACGGTCCCGAGTCATGAAAATACTCTTTATCCTTTTGGAATCGAATCAATATCCGCGTTTCGGGATTATGTGTCTCAGCTCAGCCCTCAAGGAACAGGGCCACGAAGTAGCCCTGGCAAACCTGGATGACTTGGGAAAGATAGGACTGCGCACCTGTATTCGCGACTTTGCCCCCGACGTCATCGGCTATAGCGCTATGACTGGTGAGCATTTGCGCATACTGGCCCTTAACCGTGCCTTGAAGCACGAATTTGATTTCGTCTCCGTCTTGGGAGGCCCCCACGCTACCTTTGCTCCCGATACTATTGACGAAGAGCCCGAACTGGATGCTCTGTGCGTGGGCGAAGCAGATATCGCTTTTCCCGAATTCTGCAACCGTCTGGAGCAAAATCGGGCGTGGTGGGAGTCGCCCAATTTTGTCGTGCGGCGCAACGGCGATATTTACCGGAATTCGCTCATGCCTTTAGTGGAAGAGCTTGATTCCCTTCCGATTCCAGACCACCGGCTCATCTTCGAAAACGACTCCGGATTGAGGGAGGAAGGCACAAAAATTTTCTTTTCGGGCCGCGGATGTCCTTACGCTTGCACGTACTGTTTCAATGAAAAATACAACGAGCTTTATCGCGGCAAGGGCAGCGTCTTGCGTACCCGCTCCCCCGAAAGCCTCGTGGAAGAAGTGGCTAAGGTCAAAGACGAATATCCATTGATCGGGGTTTGGTTCCACGACGATACCTTCCTCAAGAAACCCGAGCGATGGTTCGATGCGTTTGCGGCACTTTACAAGGAGCGCATTGGTTTGCCATTTACGTGTTTTGTCAGACCCAACCTGGTTACAGAGCAAATCATCGCGCGTTTACGCGATGCGGGCCTCCGGTCCGTCTGGATGGGTGTCGAATGCGGCGATGAGCAAGTGGCCAATGACGTGTTGCGGCGAAAAATCGAAAACGAGGAGATTCTGAACGCGGCCAGAATCCTTCAACACCATGGCGTCATGCTCGTAACCCAGAATCTGATGGGATTGCCTGTACAGAACAGTTATCAGACCGATCTCAAAACCCTTGACCTCAACATAGAAATTGCGCCAACGTTCGCATGGTCATCCATTCTCTATCCGTATCCCGGCACCCCCATCCAGCAATTCGCCATTGATCACGGGTTTCTGAGTGAAGGCGAAATGCAGTTTCTCGAAACCAATAAACGGTCTTCGATACTCACATTTTCCGATCCCAAAGAAAAACGCAAAATCGAGAACCTCCATAAATTATTTGGCGTGATCGTCCGTTTCCCCTGGCTACGAAGACACGTCGACTTCCTCGTCTCCCTGCCTCTGGGTTCGGTATACCGTATGGTGTACTATCTTTGGTTCGGATACATCTTTAAATGGAAATTATTCCCCTTCAGAGCGTTTCGAAAAGAGATCGGTAAATTTGCACGGCTCTTTTTCCGGATGTTCAGGAAAACATGATGCATTTTGTTTCACTGGACACAGAAGATTTCACGAGAATGCGCCCGAATGCCAATATACCTGACCGCAATATTTCGAGGAGGGTTTCATGCGGATAGCCATCGTGGGAGCCGGGGTAGCCGGCCTTACCCTCGCACGCACACTATGTAAGCACGGTATCAAACCCGTGGTCATCGAGCGCGAATCCACCGTTGGCGGACTCGCCCGGAGCTTCGGATACGACAACGGCGCCGTCTTTGATATTGGTCCCCATCGTTTTCACACCGACGATCCTCAGGTGCAGGCCTTCATCGAAGAGATTCTGGGCGACGACATGCTATTTATCGATAGAAACAGCCAGTTGTTCCTCTTCGATAAATACATCCCCTGGCCGATCAACCTTAAGAGTGTCGCCTCTCTTCCACCACGTCTTCTGCTCCGCTCCGGAATCGACTTGTTGCTCCCGCGCAAAGCAAAAACCGAGTCCTTCGAAGATTACATCATCGAACGATATGGCAAAACCCTTTATAAGGTGTTTTTCAAACCGTATACCGAGAAATTTCTCAACTACACGTGCGCCAATCTCCACCGCGATTGGGCAACCACCGGCATCAGCCGGGCAACCATTGACAAAAAAGTGGATACCACATCGCTTATCGGACTTGCCCGTTCGGTTTTGTTCTCGCCAAAAGTCGTTACGAAGTTCATCTATCCCAGCACGGGAGGCATCGGCGTCTTTGCGGACAAACTTGCCCAAGAGGTCCGAGAAGCCGGCGGACGGTTTCTTTTGTCGACGCAGGTCGCCTGTTTTCTCGAAGACAACGGAAACATAGCCACAGTCGTGACAGATGCGGGCGAAGAAATACCCGTGGACCACGTCTTCTGGTCCGGTTCTCTCCAGGCGCTTCGTGCGGTGGGTGAAGCCCCTCCGTCGGTGTCGCCCCTCCATTATACGTCGACCATACTTTTCAATTATCTGATCAAAGAGGAGATTACTCAGGATTTCCAGTGGTGTTATTTTGGCGATGCGAAAATGGAAGTGGACCGAATCTGCGTGCCCCGCATGTTTAGTCCACGCCTCGTACCGAAGGGTAAAGAGGGCCTCTGCATCGAAATGGTGTGTCCCGAGTACTCCGAAATTTGGCACGATCCCACCCGCTTTGACTGTGTTGTGGAAACATTCCTCTTGCGTGCGGGGCTCCTGAAATCGCTCGACAGCGTGGAGGATTACCATATCGAGCGAATCCGCGAAACCTATCCTCTTTACACCTTAAATTACCCCAGAAAACTCCGGGCCTTCTTCGACTGGGTGCACAGTACGTGGCACAACATCACTCTGATTGGACGCACAGGTAGATTCTGGTACAACAATATGGACCATTCGATTGCGGCATCACTCGAAACAGCACGAAGATTTCTCGAAGACGTCGAGAAGGGCGCCTTGCGTTCTGGCGATGTTTATTCTGCCGAGGATCGCTATTTAGAAAAGTAATCCAGGCTATGTGCGGTATATTGGATATCAGGCAAGGGAGCGGCCGGTTTGAAGAATAACGATGCCCATTATCAGGCTCTTGTTCACCGCCGAGGGCGGAGCCGCGGGGCAAGTTGCGGTTATCAGGACCGTTTCGATCCCTTCAAGCTCAACCAGTCGCCGCGTGTTCGCGGATTGTATCAACGCCTGTTTAGCACGTTTCTGGCTGATCAGCCCTCGAAAAGCCTCCTTGACGCCGGGTGCGGCACCGGTGTTTACTTCGATGTCTTGTCGCAATTCTCGGAGCACATTGAGGCGGTAGATTCCTCGCCTGAGATGATTCGAGTGGCACGGGAATACTGCAAAGAAACCGGATTGACCTCGATCCATCCCCACGTAGGTTCCGCCGAGGCCCTGGCATACCCGGACGCAAGCTTTGATACGGTTATAGAACTCGATGTGCTGCATCATGTTCGCGATCTCGGGAAGGCCCTGGGGGAAATCTATCGGGTACTTCAACCGGGAGGCCGCTTCCTCGTATTCGAGCCTAACATTTGCAATCCCCTTATGTTTCTGGCACACGTGTTGCCGCCCGAGGAACGGCGCGCGCTACGGCGAAACGGTCCCGGTCGCCTCAAAATGCTGCTTACAGCTTACTTCGATGTAGTCCGATGCGATTGGGTCTGCGAGCTTATATCCGAAACCCGGGGTCTCAAGAACCGGGCGATCGAGGCATACCTGACTTTATGGCGGGTTGCAGCGCCTGTTTCGAC
>JAWODE010000128.1:0-10125 GCA_046483455.1 Candidatus Hydrogenedentota bacterium
GGCCGCGGCAAACAGGCGCGGATGGAAGTGCCGGACCTCGTCGCCGCGCGTGGTGGTTGCCTCGGGAAAGATGGCCACCTTTTCGCCGTCATCCAGCGCGTCTGCAATGTCCCGTATGATGGCCTCCACCTCGTGGGCGCCGCGCCGGATGAAGAGCGTACCGTGCCCCCGTGCCAGCCATCCAATCACTGGCCAGCGCGCGATCTCGGACTTGGACAGGAAGCGAACGTCCAAGCGCGACCCCAACACCGGGATATCCAGCCACGAGACGTGGTTCGCCACCACCAGCGCCGGTCCCTCGGCCTGCTCCCCGCGACAGCGTACCTCCACGCCGAGCAGTTCCACCGCGCGCCGGTACCAGTCACGCTGGACCCGCGCCAGGCGCTCCCGTGACCCGAGTCCCGACCCGTGAAGAAAGGTCAACCAGACTCCGGACCACACGAAGAAAAAGAGGCGCAGCAACCTCCAGCTGGCTCGCAGCGAACCGCGCATTCGGGTCTCCAGTCACTGCCGGCAAGGCCGGCTCCTGGCCACGATGGTAGCGGCCCGTGACCTCATTTACACCCTGCCGCCCAGGCTCACCAAGGGAAACTTCAGGGGCCGCTGGGCTCACCCGTAGACCATGAAAATAGCGCCGACCGGCGAAGGCGCCGGTCCCCCACCGGACAAATTTTCGAGACAGGTCGGAATTCCGGATGCCGCACGTCAGTGCGCGGTGTACGCCGCAGGGGTCAATTGGCAGGGGCGGAAGGGGTTGCGGTATACTTCGCCAATGCGCGCTTTGGCACATTTCATGCCGTTTAAGATTCTGAACCGGTACGTGTTGCGGGAGGTCACCATCCCTTCGGTGCTGGCCTTCGCACTTATCAGCTTCCTGGCTGTGGGCAACGAATTGCGGGAACGGATCGAGCTGCTCCCCATCGAACATGTCTCTTTCTACGATATCCTCAGGTTGACGGCTTTCTTCCTTCCGAGTGTCGTAACATATATTATTCCAATCACTTACATGATGGGCGTGCTGTTAGCATTCGGACGGCTGAACCAGGAAAATGAGATCATCGCGGCGAAAGCGGCGGGCATCCCGCTCAAGCGCATTGTCGTTCCCGTAATCATTGGCGGGGCCTTGTTGAGCGTATTGTCATTCGCGATTCAAGACCGTCTGCAGCCGTTCACTTTCAATCGGGCGATGCTCATTATCACGCGCGAACTGCCAAGGCGCCTGACACTGGATGTCCTGCCCCCGGGTGTGATGCACGAAATCGAAAGCGAGGAGGGCATCTGGAGAGTCTACATCGAGGAAAAAAATCCTGAAACGGGCACGTTAAACAACATCGAACTGCTGATGCCCCGCAAGGGCGGGGCGGCATGGACTTTCTTCGCACGGGAAGCGCAGGTACTAACAAAGGGCGAGCAGACCGAGGTGGTCTTGCGGGATGGTTACGCGATATACCCTCAGAAAAAAGACCGCGAATTACTGGTGTCGGTGTTTCCCGAGTTTCGCATTCCGTGGCCGCAAAGTGTGCCTGAGAAAATGTCGCAGCAGCGCCGGACGCTTACGCTGGCCGAATGCCTTGGGGCGGAACAGGAGCTCAAGCAACGCTACCAAGACCGGCGCACGCAGCGATCGAAACGCGACTTGCTGAAAATGCGCATCGAGATTAGCGAACGGTTTTCGCTGCCGTTTTTGTGCTTCACGGTGAGTTTCCTGGCCGCGCCGCTGGCCGTGCGCTCGCGCCAGGGAGGCCGGTCCTACAGCTTTGCGATCGGCTTCGCGATTCTGCTGGTGTATTTCCCCTTGAGTATCATGCTCGAGCCCAAATCTCTGCACGGCCTGGATACCATCCTGTTGCGCAGCATGATTCCCAATCTCGTGCTCTTGGCAGCCGGGTGCGCCGCCCTCTGGCGGGTGGATAGCATATGAGAACAACCATCATCGATAGATACCTCGGTTGGCGATTGGCATTCACCCTCGTGCGTACGCTGGTGGCACTGGTTGCCATTTTCATCCTGATCGACCTCCTGACGCAGCGGCGCAACCAAATTATGAATCTAGACGTTTCGTGGACCGTTGTTGTTCTCTATTACCTGGCGTACACGCCGTGGGTGGTATTTCAGGTTGCGCCCCTATCGATGCTGGTGGCGACACTTATGGTCATGGGCAATACCGCACAAGCGAACGAAGTAACGGCCGCGCTCGCAGGCGGGATCAGCCTTCGCCGCTTTAGCCGCATGCCTCTGCTATTTGGTCTTGGATTCGCATTGCTGCTATTTGCCGCGGAAGAGACCGTGGGAGCGTATGCCGCTCGCCAAGCGAACCATATTGAACGAAACAATTTCTCGCGAAATCCCGATAGCGAACGGGAAGGCGTCACCTGGACGCGGCTTTCAAACGGATGGACGTGCCATGTATTGAAATTCAATCGCGTCGCTCTCACGGGCGAGGGAGTTCTTATGCACGCTATCCGAGAAGGCGCCATCGAACACATCGAAGCGCGACGCATCTACTGGGACGAGAGGCGAGAGCAATGGCTGCTCGAGGACGGACATTGGCTCGTGCTCGACCCCAGTGGCGGGGCCATCACGTCGCAAAAACGCATCACCCAGTTGGCGGCTCCTTTTGACGAACGCCCCAAATTACTGTTTGCCATGGACAACCCCCCCGAGACCCAAACGGCTTTCGGGCTGGCGTCCGTGGTGCGTCATGCATCGCGTATCGGCGTACCATCGCAACGCCTCCGGGTGGATTTTCACACGAAGTTTTCGCAACCTGCGATCGCTTTTGTGATGGTTTGGCTGGCGATTCCTTTTGCGCTACGGGTACGCCGGGGAGGCATTGCCATCGGCTTCGGAGCAAGCGTTGCCATTGCGATTGTCTATCTGACCGTTTTCGGCATCGGTGTTACGCTGGGAGATGCAGGAAGGATATCGCCAGTGCTCGCCGCCTGGCTGGCCAACCTGCTCTTTTTCGCGACGGGTGTGACCCTTTTCCTGAAAACACCGACCTGAGTAGTATGCCGCTTGCTCTTCGAGGGCTTTCGCGGGGTACAACTTCGAGCGAGAGTCACTATAACGTTGTCGATGGGCGGAGGTCATGATGGCAAACTTCTGGAAATTATGGGTATGTATTTCGATGCTCACGGTAGCCTCACCGCTCGCCAGGGGCGCGGGGGAACCCCCCACTCCCCTCGACGGTATGCCGTTGATCACCGAGGTTTTCCCCCGGGCTTTCCACTTCCGGCAAAGCGAGGGCCTCGCCTCGAACCCGCGCGTTTCCTATGAAGAGTGGGAACGGCATTTCACGGTACTCGACGGAATTATGGGGAAATGCCTCGACGAAGAGATTCCGAACCGCTCGCGGCGCAACATCGATTTCTTTACCCGCTACAAACGCGCCCATCCCGATAAGGCCGTGTTTTTGCACTTCAACGGCAACGCGCGGGACCCCCGCTTCGAGACGGAACCCTATTTCGCGGGACACTGGCTCTATTTCAACGGCTGCCGCATCACCCGCCAGGTCGCGGCTGCGGAAGATGCTACCGTCATCCACGTTGAAGACCCCGGCCTATTTCGTACCCATATGGGCCGCTATGGCGACAAAAACGAGGACCTCGGCATCTGCCTCGTGGATGGCCGAGGACGGCCCGACTGGAGCCAATCGGAACAACTGGAATTAGTAGCCATCGACGCAAAGGCCAAATCCCTCACGGTGCGGCGCGCCGCCTTTGGCACGACGCCACAAGCTTTTCCTGAAGGCGCGTACCTCGCCGCGCACATTACTGAAGGTCCGTGGGGCAAACGGTCCAATTTGCTTTGGGCCTACAACTACGCGACCACATGCCCGCGTGATGCGTCCGGCGCGAACTGCTCGGACCGTTTGCGCGCGGACCTTGTTCGCTGGTTCGGCCCCGAGGGACCTTTGGCGGGTTTCACGGGTGTCGAGTTTGACGTGTTGCACTGGCGGTCCCCGGGAGGCCGTGGCGGGTCGCGTTTTGCCGATGCAAACGCGGACGGCAAGCCCGACGGGGGAATCATTGACGGCGTGAATGTGTACGGTCTCGGTGTTGACCGGCACTTGGGGAAATTGCGCGCCGCGGTGGGCCCCGACTTCTTGTTAATGGCCGACGGGCACAGCCGCAATAACCAACGCAGCGTGAAGATTCTCAACGGTATCGAGAGCGAGGGCTGGCCGTCGCTCGGCGACCCCGGATTGCGCGATTGGTCGGGAGGATTGAACCGCCACGCGTATTGGCAGGCCTATGCCCGCGGAACACGCTTCAATTACATCAACCACAAGTTCATGGATGAGGGCGAGCGCATTGAGGTACCCTTCAGCACCACGCGCCTCGTGCTGGCGGGGGCGCAATTCACTGATGCGGCTTTCACTTTCTCCTACACGCCGCCACAAGACGGCGCGCCGCCCCTGGATGTCTGGGACGAACTCTGTCTCGGTACCGAAAACGAAAACCGTTGGCTCGGGCCGCCGACCGGTCTCGCCCGGCACTTGGGTTTCGACGAGCCCGACCTTTTGGAGGGCGCAGGCTCGGCCCTGCCCCTGGAATTTGTCGCGCGGTGGCGCTCGTCAGATACCACAGTCGAAAAGGCAGACGGAGGGTTGCGATTTTCCGGACAAGACTCAAATCAAGATACGATACGAGCGACATTTGGTGGTCTATCGGTCCCCGAAGGCGATCTGCTGATTCGCTGCACTCTCTCCGCCGCGCCTCGGCCACCTTACGGGCCGGGAATTCCGCGCATGGTGCAATTTGGAGTGCATTCCACGGGCGCGTTGATTGCAGAAGACCCCTCCGCGGCATTTTACTGCGTACGGGGCGGCAACGAGACTGCAATCGAGACAAACCAACGAGGTGCAACCGTGCGCCATCGCCCGAATCGCACCATCGCCGGTGAAACCCACGATGCCTATCTTGCTCATCCCCCCTACGGCGCAAATCAAGGCCCCGGATACACGGTATGGCAGGAGAATGCGCAACTTCCCACCGAAGCACGGGTCCTGAGTTTCTACACCGGGCTGAACCCCGCACCGAATCCCAGCGACGGGGTGACTTTTGCCGTCGAAATGGTGGTAAGCGGCCAGACATCGCCTCTCTTTCGCGAGCATCAGACGGATTACGCATGGATAGCCCGCCAAATCGACTTGACGCCCTGGAACGGCAAACAGGTCACCCTGCGATTCATTACGGATTGCGGTCCCAACGACAACACGACGGCCGACCATGCTCATTGGGGGGATGTGCGGCTCGCATCTCCCGCTGAATCGTCCTTACCGCCACTGGAGACGCCCGACTCGATTATGGCATGGGCAGGAAACCGGCCTTTCGAGGCAACTTTTTATTTCCGCGACGCGGGACCGCGCAAGATCGACTTGACCTTTGAGGCAGAGGGCAGCGGACCCGTCCTGATAACGAACCTACGGGTTCATAATGCTCCAGATGCCATGGCGCGGGCCTTCAGAAACGGACTTGTTTTGGCGAATCCGTCCAGCAGGCCGTATACCTTCGACATTAGCGCTTTGTATCCCAGCGGGAAATTGCAAAGGATTCCGGGCACGAAGACTCAGGACCCTATCACCAACAACGGTCAACCTGTAGGCAATGCGGTTACTCTTCCTCCCAAAGATGCTCTGTTTCTGGTCAAATCAGAGTAAGCCCGAGAGAAAGGTGCTGCAATAGGGGGAAGTCGGAGACTTGGCGTAACAACAAATCGTTCAGACACACAAAAACCCCCTCGACGCACCGCCTCAAACTTTTGGTCGAATGCGCCGTGGGAACGCAAAGTGTGCCTGTCAGCCCTTTCTTCGTTTCCTACAGTACGAGTTGCTTCGCCATGCGAGCGGCCACAAGCTTGACAACCTCTTGGACGCGATGGGCGCCCTGCTCGAGATTGCGCTTCGCTTCGGCAATACGCTCCGCACGCACTTCCGCACCCAGCGAGTCCTGGCGCGCGGCCTGAACCGCCTCGGCAGCGGCCTGGGCTTCCCGGCTAATGGCGACACCGTCGGCAGTCTTATTTGCCGAGGCCGCGTCTTTCGGGGAAACCGAAGCCTCCGCCTTGCGTACGTTGGAAGGCTCGGGCACATTGACTATGCCATTTACGCCAACCATTGAGTGCTCTCCCTGGCAATCTTCCGTGAACGTCCTTGTTCACGTCTCTCATATTCATATATCGGCAGATTCCAAGGGGGACTTTAGCAGAGCTTAAAAAACGGGAAAGACGCACAAACCTTTTTATTCCAAATACTTGCGAACATCTTCCGGCTATAGAACGGGATTATTCTCACGCGAAAGGCCTCCTTATGGCGCGGTTTCGCGAATCCGTTTAAGAGCTCTTTCCTCAGCACCCCCCAGAGCCTTGTAATGGGTGTATTGCTCGCAAGCCTGACGCTTGTCTCCTTTTGCATAATAGAAATCGGCCAGTGCAAGCACCAGTTCACGGTTGTTCGGCAGAACCGACAACGTCTTCGTCAGTAACTCGATGCCTTTGTCGTATTCTTCCCAACGCATATACTGTTTGGCGACGGCGGGTACGATTTGCAGCAAGTAATACCTGGCGCAAAAGTCTTTGGGGTCGATTTCTAAGGCTTTGATGAAGTAATCCTCCTGTCCACTTCCCATCATGCCTCCGTAATACCGGCTGATGCCCTCGAGGTCGATGCGCCGGGCTTCGTGGCGGCGTTCGACGGCGGTGCGCAGTGCTTCCCTTTCGGCTTCCGGAACGCCATCCCAAGAAATGCGGTCGAGGGGAGTCTCAAAATACTGGATGAGTTCGTCGAGAATTTCGGAGACGTGGCGCTCATACATCAGCTTCGGCGCGGCGAACTCCGCCCACGGGCGATCGTCCGTCATGAGGCGTCCCCCCTTTGCGTAGGCATCAATGGCTTCCTTACCCATGAAATAGCTTGCCAAAAGTTCGGGGATATCGTGATAGCCGACGGCCACGAGAGCTTGGCGTGTGGCGGGATTCTCGAGGCGCTCGCGCAGGGCCGCGATGTCGATGGTCAGGGCCTGATTCGATCCCGTCAGGAAGAGGTCCGCGTTCACGAACCAAGCGCAGTAATCGGGAAACACCGTCGTGAAGGTATAGACGAGAGACCGCACGATCTCCGCGTCCAAGCTGTGGAGCGGCACCCATTGCGACACCATCCCGCCGGGGGCCAGATGGGCAAGGCATAATTCGTAATATTCCCTGGTGTAGAAGGTCGAGACCCCCGCCTGCGCCAACGGCATGGGCTCGAATGTAATGAGATCGTATTGCTCCCCGCTGATGAACAAAAAGTTGCGTCCATCATCGATGATAAAATCGACTTTCGGGTTTTCCACGACATTGAGATTGTCGTCTTTAAAATAGTGGGCGGCCTCGAGGACCTCTTCCGACAGTTCAACGGCGTCAATGTGTTTGAACGCGTCGGACAGACCCAACGTCCCCGCCGTGATCCCAGACCCGAAACACATAAACAGGACGTTTTCGGGGTCGTGGGAAAACATCAGCGGCAAGGCGCCCTGGAGGCGGTTCATACGCACGCCCTTTTCGATCGAGGCCGTCGCCTGCATGGCATTGATCCACAGGTAGCGGCCGCCTTCTCCCTCGTGCTCCCCCTCCTCGGCGACGACAACCGTTCCCTCGACGCCCTCGTCGTAGTGCAGTATTTGGTTTTCTTCGGAAAGATAGGCTGCGTTAACCGCCATGCCCACGTTGGCGGGCATACGAGCCGTTGCTCCCGCCAGCAGAACCACCGCGCCCACAATTGCCACCGCCTTTCGCGCGGCGAAGCGTCCAGGACTAACCAGTGTGACGAGGATTCCGCCGCAGAACAACGCCGCCGCAAGTGTCACGATGCCCCAGTGGGTCCCGAGAAAAGGAATGATCAGAAAACCGCCCGCAATGCTTCCCAAGACCCCGCCAAACGTATTCGCGCTGTACAAGCGGCCGATATCGCGGCCCAGACGCTCGCGCCCGGCCGTGACCGCCCGCACCACAAACGGAAAAGTCATGCCGAACAAGAACGTCGGAAGAAACAGCACTGAAAACGAGAGCAGGAATTTCCCGCGGAGCACGCGTGTCCAATCGTACCCTAAACTTTGCATCATGGGGCCGATCTGCTCTGCAATCCGCGCGAAGTTCCGCAGCATCAGCATACAGGCGACGCCCAAAGCCATCTCGATCATGCCAAAGGCAAAGGCCGGACTCTTGACGCGGTCCGCCAGAAAGGCCGCAACCGCGCTGCCTGCCGCGATGCCGCATAACATGGTCACCAACATGGTCGTAAAGGCATACGTGGTGCCCGTAAAGACCAAAATCAGGAGGCGGGTCCACACCACTTCAAGCGCCAAAGCACAGAAACCGGACAAGGCGAACACGCCGATCACGAGGGCGGCTTTGCCCGCCGATAGAGATGCTTGGGTCTTCTCCGTTTTCGTTTCCGCGGTTTCCTCGTACGCCGCCTTTCTTGACACAAGTATCGAGAGAACGATGGCTAGCGCGCCGCCCCCGGCATTGGCCGCCGCGCCGATAAGAGTCGTGCGAAAATATCCGAACTCGGCCAATAACCAGAAACCTGTAAACGCGCACCCAGAGACCGCGCCGAACGTGTTGATGCTGTACAGCGTGCCGATGCGCAGGCCGCGCGTGCGTGCAGAGGTGGTTACAAACTTCGCGAGCAATGGAAGCGTTGCTCCCATAAGCGCCACCGGCACCAGCAGAAAACCGAGCGACATGAACGCGCGCAACCCTATTGCGAAAGCCCGTTGTCCCCCGAAAGCGCGTAAAGCCGGCACAACAATCTCTTCCGCCGGGCCGATCACAAGAATGAACAGGATGGCCCACGCACCGATAAGGATTTCGAACAAGCCATACAACCCGAGAGGATTCTTGCTCCGGTCCGCCAGACGTCCGCCCCACAGGCTCCCGAGAGCCAGTCCCAGGAAAAAAATCGAGAGGACCGTACTCACCGCGTAAGCCGCCGTACCGAAGAGAAGTACAAGCTTGCGCGACCAAACCACCTGGTAAAGCAATCCGCACGCGCCCGAAAGAAAAAAGAAGCTTAGCACCGCCAAAAATACCGCCAGTTCGCGCAACCCCAGCCGGTGTTCCTTAAAAAAACGTACAACAATACTTCGAGAGGTATCCATCATTGCCTGTCCTTATTACGGCCAAGAAGAAATGTCTGCAGATGCTATCCGACCCCGCCGCACCGAGTCAAAGGAGACAGGACGCCGCACCATTCTTCGGAGGGCCTTCGTCCTTGATTCCCAGCAAAAACCTTTACTATACTTTGTGCCTGACGTGACATGTACCATCCGTAAGGATTAAGACCAGCACATGCGTCCAAACGGCCGGATGCCGGGGTAGCTCAGTTGGTTAGAGCGCTGGATTGTGGATCCAGAGGTCGACAGTTCGAGCCTGTCCCCCGGTACCATGACTATCAAGGACTTACGCGGATTCCGCGTCGGTCCTTTTTCTGTTGGAAGTCCCTATCACGTCCGTGTAGGCTGTGAAAACACCTCTCGAATCGCTTTTTACCCAATCGGGAAGGCGGCCGCGAGAAACCTTTTGTGCACGTGCTCATGGGGCAAAAAACGGTAAAGCGAGATCACCAAACACGTGAACGCGAAAGATGAGGACAGCGGAGCCGTTGTAAAAGCCGGGGCGTACACGGCACATGCGAAAAACCGACGGGACAGCGAACCATGAGCCATGGCGCTCACCCGTAGACAATGAAAAAAGGTGCCGGGTTCCCATGCGAGGTTTCTGCCGCCCCTGCAGGGCTCGAGAGGGAGGGGATGTGATCCCGGGGCGACGGCACGCGCAAGCGCGCGTCTTGCCCCGGGCTATTCATATTGGACCCCTGTTCGGGGTCCTTTTGAGATCATTGGCGTGCATTCGCGTTCATTGGCGGACCCTCACTCCCTGTGTCGCGATCCCCCGGCCGCAGCGGGCCTGGTCCTACACCGGACAGATTATTTTCGAGGCAGCGAACCATGAGCCCTTGGGCTCACCCGTAGACGATGAAAATGAGGGGGCGACTTGTTCAAAAACCTTGGTACAGTCCCGTCTCGCTCCTTCGTCGCTCACTTGGTACAGTCCCGGTTTTTGAATTTTCGAGGCAGC
>JAWODE010000211.1:0-12350 GCA_046483455.1 Candidatus Hydrogenedentota bacterium
GAACTCGACGTGACCGTCCATGTACAGCACGTTCCCGCCGCCAGGTATGTGATTGAAATACATGGGCTCACCGGGAATACCAGCAGTGACTTCGTCGGTCATTACCCAGACCTCCGATTGCGCCTTCGCGCCGGCTGCCGGATTGTTGATGTCGGTGATGTAGAAACGCTCGATGCCTTCACGTAAGCGCAACGCCACGGTCTCGCCCGCGGCATCCTTAAGATCATCGCGAAGCCAAGCGGGAGAAACGTCGAGCCCATTCGCCCAATCATCATATTTATCTAAAAGGGTGCTCACCGCAGTCAGGGCTTCACCTGTTGTATAGGAGGCGAGCACGGTAGTCGGGTCGATGTCGGGATCGTTTTCGTCAGTTGTGTTGGCCAGAAATTTGTCCTTAATATCCATCGCCCACGCCATGTAGTTGTAGGACTGCGCCGCAATCGCGCAGACATTCACGGCGCCTTCAGGCAAGGGGGCATTCTTATTGGCGATCGCACCCGTAGCGTCGAGGATCCCATCATCAGTGAGTGACCAGTCAGGGCCTGCGTCTGAGGGGCATAGCATTATGTTAGGGTCTGTGAGGTATTCGGGGTAGACCTGCTCGGGGTCGAACATAGGCATGTACTGAAGCCGTCCGCAAGAGGGGCCACCACCCCACCTCTGATCAGGAAACAACTCGCCTTTGGATTCGTTGGAATACATCTTCAGCATGAGACCCAACTGCTTGAGATTGTTCGCGCAGCTTGCGCGCCGGGCGGCTTCCCGCGCGCGGGCCAACGCCGGAAGCAGTATCGCGGCCAGGATGCCGATGATGGCGATTACGACCAACAGTTCGATCAGTGTGAAGCCTTTACGTTTCATAAGTCAATCCTCCTGGGTCCCTCCCGGACCCGGTTATAGGAACATGCACAACCGTTTCTCAGCTATCCGCGCAGTCACAACCGTCGCATGTTCTCCGCACATGCCCCTTGCCGTGCGCGCGGAGTCGAGAGCCAGTTGAGCGTTCCTCCTATGAAAACACGAACCAAGGTTTGCCTTGATTATTTATAACCGTAGCGAAGCCCCCGCCGAAAGTCAAGGAAAAATTTGGTAAATCTTGTAATGCGGGTTCTCGGCATGCGATACTGTGATGAGAATTGGGGGGTCTAGACGCTTGGGAGTAACGGATACGGGTTCTTCCCCCGGGCCAGATAGTATTAACAAAGGCAAAATCAAGGAGCTATGATTCGTGAGCGAACCGAATACAGAAACAACCCCCCCTGTCGAACTCCAGCCCCGACGCAGTCCGCTGCAATACCGGTCGAAGCGGACAGTGGCGAAAATCCTTGATGCTACGGCAGAGCTGCTGGACGATGAGGGGCCGGAGAACCTCACGACAGAGCGGGTGGCGGAACGTAGCGGCGTCAATATCGCTACCTTTTACCATTACTTTCCCAACAAGCTTGCGTTGCTTCACGCCCTGGCCCAGCAATTCGCCGATCAACAGCAGGAACGGGTCGACGCGATTTATTCCGGCCGCAACGACCGCGATTGGCGCGAGACCGTGGACCTTTTGATCGATACGGGATTCGAATTCAACCGCAGCGTCAAGGGCGCCCTGGCGGCGGCGCGCGCCATGCAGAGCCACGCCGCACTCCGCGAGATCGACCTTCAACGCGATGCGCGCCAAAGCGAGTTCGTCGCTTCGTTACTGGCCGAATTGGGGATCAAGGGGTCCCCGGCCGAACTTCAGACCCGGGCGCTTGTGCTACTGCAGACGGCCGGGAACGCGATGAACATGGCCCTCATGTGGTATCCCGAGCGCGCCGACGCCATCATGGAGGAAGTCAAGGTCATGATAAAACTGTATATTGAGAACTACATTCAACAATCAGCCCACGCTTCCTCCACCGAGGATACAGCGGGCTAGGCCCTATTGTTCATGCTCTAAAAACCCGGCCTCCTCTTGTCCCCAAAAAACAAAGTCGGTCACGAATGCAATTGAGACTCTTTCCTTATATCTCCCGCTTCCTGAGAAAAACCAATCTCCATTGCTTGTATTTGCCGAAGAGGGCTCAAAACTCCAGGCGGCTCTCCAGGTATATGTAATCGGCGTCGTCATCGTCTGTACCACCGGTGAAACCCAGCCCGTTCAATGCCACAAACTGCCCATCGCTGAGGCCATCGTCCACGAATAAATGCGCCCAACCGGCCTCAAAAACCAGAGCTTCGCTGTAGTGATACGTCGCATACAGCCCTGTCTCAACGCCCAATTCGCTGTCGTTCCGCATGGTCCAGAAACTCAGGGCGGGCGCGATGGGAAACCGCAGGCCGCCGAGAGTGATATGGGCAGGCGCGTCAAACTCCTCCAGCGTGTCGAAATAGGTCACCACCGCCGCCAGTTCGGTCCTCGCTGTAGGCGTGGCCTGCACGCCACCGCGTACCAACCACACGTTCGACATCTCGCCGTCGGCGAAGAACTCGGTGTATTCCCAGTTCGAGAACAGACGGTTGAAACTCACGCTGGCTTTGGGTCGGTCAAACGGACTAAGCCATTCCCAAAAGGAGATATCCCGGTTGTCTTCGCCGCTGAAGTATGCGCCGCCCAGCCAGACCCGAGGTTGCCACCGAATATCAAACGCGTATCCCACTTCGAGATTGCCGGCCCACGCATCGAAATCAGCGCTGTCATCTCCATACTCATACGGCCGGAACAGGAAACCCACCTGGTGGGCATCGCCGAACTGATAGGCGAATTCAGCTTCGAAATCGAACGCGCCAATGGCGCCGGCTCCGCGGAGACCAACGATATGCAAATTGGTCGGGCCGTAATCGTCGATACCCCCAAGGTCTTCCAGCCATTCGCCAAACCAGTCAAGGCTCGTGTCGCTGAGACGGCGGGCATCCCGCAGCCAGAGAAAGTAGGCATCAATGACGATGTCTTCCAACCCAAGATAGCTGCCATACACGCCGTACAGCCACACATCTTCATCTTCTTCAACGGGTCCACCTTCGGCCAACTGCGCTCCAAACACATCCACCGAGAACAGATCGCTCGCATAGGTCAGACGCGCGGCGTCAAACGAGCGGCCAAAGTAGAACGAAGAGACGTCGTTCACACCGAGCAGCCACTCGCTGCCAAAGCTGAGTTCCTGGCGGCCGGCGCGAAGCCGCAGGGGCACTCCAAACATCTCCTCGGCCTCGATGTAGGACTGGTAGATCTCGATGTCGTCGCCGGTCGCCCCGAGGGAATCCGCCCCCGTAACATAATCGGAACGGAAATCCTCTCCCCAGGTGTCGTACGCATCAAACTCAATGAATGCGTTGACCCGGTTCGAGAAATCCGCCTTCACGTTGAGTCGCGTCCGGTGCTCGATGAAACCAAGCGCGTTTTCGTCATCATCCCAGCCGAACAAACCCACTACGCCGGGCGCGTTGAAATCCTCCCCCGTACCAATGGAACGCCCGATCAGGAGATTAGCGGGCCAACGTAAGCCCGGCTTGTTGATATCCGTGGGAAGATTCGTGAAGTAATTGCCGCGAATACGGATTTGCCCCCCAACAATCACGTTCTGCAATTCGGCCAGTGCCGGCGTAGTTGCCAGCACAAGCACTGTGGCCACTACCAATAACATATCCTTACGCATTGTGCACCCTCCCTTTCGTAAATCTTTGTGCTGGTTGAAACAGTTACGCAAGTGCAGTGCCCAAGACGTTCAAAGGCGCATTATTTACCGTAAGAACTTTCCAACTAATCACTTACACGAAACACACCCACCCTTAACACAAGACAGTCGTCTGCAAATGAGCACAAAAAAGTAGGAAGGGGATGAAAAGCCTACAAAAAGGTCGCTTTCTCGTGAGGCTGGCTTAGGCGATATTCAGTCACTACCAGGGCGTGCAAGAATCCTAGAATTCACTCCTTGGCCCCGTGCCACGTTTCCTTAAACCAGGAGAGTGCTTTGGGAAACATGTCTTCGGGCTCGGACAGCTCCGGATGCCAGCGCTTCTCATGCTCCAATGTCAGGTAGCCGTCGTAACCGTGCAAGGCCAACACTTGAACCGCCTCTCTAAGCGGCAGGGAACCCTGGCCAAGGTACACATAGCGCCATCCGTCCGCCATCGCCTGGGGATGGTGGGGGTCGTACACAGCATCCTTGAAATGCGTGTTCAAAACACGGGTTCCGTATGCCGCCCAGGAATCGGAAGGCCGCTCTTTCGTGATCCGCGGCGTGTGGCCTATGTCCCATACCACCCCCACTCGAGGTGCAGGAAGCTTGTCGAGAAGCAATGCCACATCGTCTGCGCCGACCCAATGATCGTGCGTTTCCAGACACCAATGGAGCATCGCGGCGCCGTCCATGGCCAGTATTCTCTCGATGGTCTCGGCGGCGGTATCCGCCAGCGCGGGCCGGGCAAAAGCCTCGACATCGCCCCCGCCAAAAACGCGCACATAAGGCGCGCCAAGCTCCGTTGCCAGGGCGATGGTTCTGCGGGCCTCCTCCAGGTTTTCCTCGAGACGGTCCCGTTCGCAGATGCGGATGGAGGAGGAAATGCAACTCACGACCAGGCCGGCATCCGCCAGCATGCGTTTGCTTTCCGCAAGATGTCCCGTGAACGCGGGAGCGGTTGTTACATCCAGGTGTTCTCCAAGGCCGCGGAAATCAACCGCGTCATAGCCATAGTCAGCGAGATTTCGGGCGATGGTCTCGAGGCTCCACTTTGGACACCCGAGCGTGCTGGTGGATGTTAGGGGATTCGGCATCGCTATTCCCTTCGCTGAGTCAGCGGTTCTCTTTGAAATACGGATGATTCGGATCTAGCCCGAAGGAATCCATGTCAATCGGCTCAAAACCAATCTGCTCTGCAGGAGAATTTTCGTTTAACCGGTAATTACCGGCCTGGACATCCACGAAGAGTGGGTCCGCCGTCAACGAGTGTTGATCGAATTTGCCATCGAACAACGTGCTCCAATTTTCCCACGTTTCCTCGCCCGGAATGCCCTCCACGCGGTACACACCCTCGGGATGATAGATGAGGTTGTAGTCGGCCTCGGCGACGCGGTCATCGGACCAATTCTGGAACCGGTAAATGGAGGCGTTTCCGCGCAGGAGGATAATGTTGCGGCGGTAGACATGATGGCGGACGGGCTCGGACGCCATCTCGAAAGAGCGGACCGCCGTTTCGCTGTTTTCCTCGCAGACCAGGATGTTGTTTTCGATGACGTTGTGGATACCCTTCGCGAAAACCGGCATGAGACGGGTTCCGCACTGGATATCGTGGATGACATTGTTGGATACCGTCACATAGTCCGCGCCGTCGTCGAGGTACACCGCCATCCCGAGCCCGCCCAGGTGTTCGCGGTAAGCATCGTGAAGATGATTGTGGTCCACAATATTATCTTTTCCAATCCCCCAGAACGAAATGAAGCCGTTGTCCTCGGTATCCTGGCTGACGGCGAAGATATCATTGTGGGCAAAAAGATTGGCGCGGCTGTGCACGAAATCGTAATGGGTCTCGCGGGTTGCACCCTGTTTTCTGAGTTCTTCGGAGAACCCGCTCTTGCCCCAGCGCTCGCCTTTCATGCAGATGCCGTAGCGCGGCATGTCATGGATGCGGTTGTGCACGATCCGATTATGCCCGCTGGCCCACATGAACACACCCCCGCCGTGGCCTACAAGCCGGCCGCAGTGGTGCAGCCAGTTGTTCGCAACCTCGTTGTCTTTATTGAGGTCCATATCCCTGCCGAATGCGACACGGTACCCCGACAACAGCACGCCGTGGAATCCGCACTCGGTGATCTCGTTGCCGGTAAAGCGGTTCTGCTGTCCGCGCCACACCACGCTGATACCGCTGAATCCGGCATTGGTGATGCGGCAATTCTCGACCGCACAATTGTCGGCATGTTCGAAATACAGAGCCGCTTCCTTATTGGCGGGCTCGTTCCAGGGTGTAGAGCCGTGGGTGCCGTGGGTCTCCATGAAATGGTCCGCAAACTTACTGATGGTGAAATGGAGGTTTCGGAAGACGATATTGCGAACCGGCTCTTCGGGGGACGCGCCGGCGACCGACACAATGCGCGTTACGGTCGGCGCCACGATGACCTGCATGTCCAACGGTTCAGCGGGTGGCCTGAAGTAAAGGTCGCCCGAGTCGGGGTCGCGCCAGAATTCGCCGGGCTGGTCCAACGCCCCGCGCACTCCTTGGAGGAAATAGCGGCGATGAGGCTTCCTCCCTATCTCCTGCAGCGTCGGACTCGATAACGTTACGTTACGTGTGCTCCAGTCGATGTCCTTCACGGGGATTGTGTTGCTGAACCAGTCGGCCCCGGCCCAAATGTAGGCCTGCGCGCCCCGCCAGTCGTCCCACCGCGGGATATCGCCTTCTTTGAAAGTGAATTCCTTGCGCGAGCCTTTCGGTGAGGACTCCACGATCAGATAGCCATCGTTAGGATGGCGGGCTTTGGTCATACGCGCGCCGTTGAAAAACACTTGATGAAATTCCCAGTCTGGCGGCAAAGCCGCGCGATACAGCCCTTCGTCAAGTTCTTCGTAATTTGCAATGCGTTGGCCGCCCACGATAAGCGCCGTCTCGCCCGGATAACTGGTGTAAAGGACGTGATGTTCTCCCTGCCCGGAATCCTCCGGGCCAAACGACACGGTCTCCTTTACAAAATACGTGCCGCCCCGGAGGAATACCGTGATGTCTTCGTCTTGCGGGCCGTTTTTAAGCCGTTCGCGCACGGCATCGCGCGCCCGCGCCAGCGTTGCGAAGGGTCGATCATGCGTGCCCGGCGCTGCATTATCCCCGTCCACGGCGACGAAGAAATCCGCTTCACCGGATGCGGATGCTTCGCCGGCCGTTGCCCTGAATCCAAAGCCGTGGACCCCCAGCATCAGCGTCAAAATTACGGACAACATGCGCACGCCATATCGCATAACGGTCTCCCCATTTCGGCATAATCTGACGGTTTTCGTACCACCCAAATATATTGCGTATAATACCTTCCCGGAGTTCCAATGTGTAGGCCCACCACACCAGGGAGAAGACCATGACTATTTGCCGGGCACTTGTCGCATTTACATTAGTCCTGCTGTGTGCCATGTTGTCACAGGCGGACGCACGGGAAAGAACGCGTGCCTTTCCAGAGGCAGAGGGATTCGGCGCCTTTGCTAAGGGCGGGCGTGGCGGACGGGTCATCGCAGTGACAAACCTGGAAGATTACGTGCCCGGCAAAAACGAACCGATTCCCGGCAGCCTCCGCGCCGCCTGTGAAGCGACGGGCCCCCGTATCGTCGTCTTTCGCGTGTCCGGAACCATCGCCTTGAAGGCGACCCTTGCCATTACGGAGCCTTACCTCACCCTGGCAGGGCAATCCGCTCCAGGAGACGGCGTCTGCCTCAAAGACCACGGGGTCTCGATCCGCGACACCCACGACATCGTCATCCGCTACCTGCGCTCGCGGCCGGGCGATGAACTGGGCATTACCCTCGATGCCCTCTCGACCGGTGGCGGTTCCAGAAACGTCATCCTCGATCATTGCTCGGCAAGCTGGGCCAACGACGAGGTGCTCTCGGTGAGTGGCGCGGGCCAGGACAACATCACCGTGCAGTGGTGCTTCATCACGGAGAGCATGAACGAGAGCCATCACGAAAAAGGCGCCCACGGATATGGCACGCTGCTGCGCACCGATGGCCGCGTGACCTTTCATCACAACCTCTACGCCCATCACCGCACGCGCTGCCCGCGCCCGGGCACCTATGGCGATCCGCCCGGTTTGTTGCTCGATTTCCGCAATAACGTGGTCTATAACTGGCGCGGACCGGCGGGATACAGCGCCGCGGACCCCGTGCGCATGAACTACGTCGGCAATTATCTCAAGCCCGGCCCCAGCACACGTGACAAAACCCACGCATTCCAGGTGGGCGGGCCTGCAACCATGCTCTGTGTCGCGGATAACGTCGTAGAAGGGGTAGACACGAAGGACGATTGGGCCTTGATCTCGGGCAAGAAGGAAGGAACCCGGGCCAAAACACCGTTTGATACGGCCCCCATGCCGACAGATAGTGCCGAAGAGGCTTTCGAGACCGTGCTCGGAAACGCAGGCGCGACATTGCCGAAGCGCGACGCCGTCGATGCCCGCGTGGTGCAGAGTGTCCACGAAGGTACGGGCGCCATCATTGATTCCCAAGCTGACGTCGGCGGTTGGCCCGAATACGCACCCGCGTCGCCCCCGGCCGACACCGACCAAGACGGCATGCCCGACAAATGGGAAAAGCAACACGGCCTGAACCCGCAACACCCCGCCGACAACACCGCCGACCCCGACGGCGACGGCTACACCAACATCGAAGAATTTCTGAACGGGACGGACCCTAAGGCGCAATCTTAAGGCGACCGCTATTGACTCAACCGACCTGCTTTGTACCCCAGCGCAGCAGAGCTGCAACCAAATTCGACCACGACTTTCCCCCGATATTTCATACCCTTCAACTGGCGAGCATCCCAATGCGGGCTGCCTGGCAACATGTCGGTGTGTTAACACTGAACCCGAACCGGACGTCCGCCACAAGGGCGGACGCTACGTGCGCAGGAATGACGGTGGCCCGTTTTATCTGGCTTTCGCGCGTGATGCGCGCGCGGCTGATTACGTTGGCGGGCATGGAGTGGCAAAGTATCTGGAAAAAGCGAGCGGAGATCGGTAGCTCTCGTCACTCTTCGGCTCTGCCCGTCACCCCTGCGAAAGCAGGGGAGGGGTCCAGTCCGGATGTAGATACGCCTCTCGTAAGCCTTCTGCATTCCTGCCTGCGCAGGAATGACGAGAGGAGACTGCGCCTCTCGTAAGGCCCTGGTTTCCCACTTGCGCAGGAATGACGGTGGTGTTTTGAGGGAACAGTTCGATGAACGGGATGGCAAGCCCTGCGAGCGAAAGGGGAACTCTTCTAACGGATCAGTCGGAGCAATCCGCTCCTGAACGTTGCAGCTCAAGCAAAGCGTATCCCAGGTTCATTCGCCGGCTGGCAGCTCCTGCGATTGAAAGCCGTTGCTCTGAATTTTACAATGGCTCCCACAGATAACAAAACGTGCACACGTTTGAAAGGAACAAACCCATGAAAACAGCCATCGTATTGACACTGACCTGCGTGGCTTCGGTGCTACTTGTTCTTCCCGCGGCAGCAGGTGAAGAACCAGCGAAAGAAGATACGCTGAGGGCCGTGGTGGTAACCGGCGGCCATGGCTACGATAAAGAAGCGTTCCCAGCGCTGTTTGAAGGGAACGAGGGCATCGAGTTTGTCTTCGAGGAACAGAAAGACCACAGCGAGATTTTCGAGGATATTTCGGATTGGGACTACGACGTCATCGTATTCTACTCGATGACGCAAGAGATCTCCGAGAAACGGCAGCAGAATTTCCTAAAACTGCTCGAGAACGGCGTAGGCGTGGTCGCGCTCCATCATATCATTTCCGGATTTAACAAATGGCCTGAATTTCAGAAGATCATCGGCGCACGATACCTCTTCGAGCCGATCGAGCAAGACGGCAAGCAAAAACCGAAGTCGAGCTATAAGCATGACATGGACATCGAGATCAAAGTCGCGGATTCAGAGCATCCGGTGACAAAAAGCGTGTCAGATTTCTCGGTCGTCGACGAAACCTATAAGGACTGTGCATTCGAGCCCGACAACCATGTCCTGCTTACCACGAACAATCCGACGAGCGACAAAACCATCGGTTGGGTGCGAACCTATAAGAACGCGCGCATATGCACCCTGCAGCCCGGCCACGGACCGTCGATCTTTTCGAACCCTCACTACAAGAAACTGGTGCAACAAGCAGTGAAGTGGACGGCTCAAAAAAGGTAGAGCATTACACGCTGGAGCCGGGTGTCTTCGCGGGTTGAGAGGAGGGGCAACGGGACGTTATTTGTACCGGTAGGTGACGCGGCCTTTGGTCAAATCGTACGGCGACATCTCAAGTTTGACGCGGTCGCCGGGGAGAATACGGATAAAATACTTGCGCATTTTCCCGGAAATATGCGCGAGAACGACGTGTCCGTTGTCCAGTTTCACGCGAAACATCGCGTTGGGGAGGCATTCCGTAACTTCGCCTTCTACCTCTATGCATTCTTCTTTTTGCATATAAACCTTTCCAGGCAACTCCTTCTGTTGGGCTTGGATAAGCCACTGTGACAAAAGACATCACCATGCATCTTCCTCTGCGCGCCTCGACAGCCCCGACTGAATCAGCCTCTCGCGGGCGTAACGCGCATAAAACAACATCTATATGGTACCAGATTCGCGGGGGCATTGTCCACACAAGACAACCAATTTCAGTAGCTTAGGGCTGCACAAGAAGCCCCCGAAACGATCACATTCCATCTTGTACCCCCGTTGGGAAATGCCGACAGAAAGGTCTCTACAGTCCTTCTTCGATCTGCCGTTTTTCAAGGACGATCAGGCGATCGCGGTATTCGGCGGCCTTTTCGAACTCCATGTTGTCCGCGGCCTGTTTCATCTTCTTCCGCAACTCGCGAATGGTCTTCCCTACGTCGAAGGTGGGCGTGTAGAGTTCAGGTTCTTCGGCAGCTTTCGGCACGGTGACATAATCGCGCTCGTAAATGCTCGTCATCACCTTCGAGATCGTCTTCTTGATGGACCGCGGGGTGATCTTGTGTTCCTTGTTGTACGCTTCCTGCAAAGCCCGGCGGCGGTTCATCTCTTTGATAGCACGGTCCATCGAGCCGGTCACGGAATCCGCATACATAATAACTCGGCCATTGACGTTCCGCGCCGCACGTCCGCAGGTCTGGATAAGACTGCGCTCCGAACGCAGGTAGCCCTCCTTATCGGCATCGAGCACCGCCACCAGGGCCACCTCGGGAATATCCAAGCCCTCGCGCAAAAGATTGATGCCCACCAATACATCAAACTCCCCGCTCCGCAATGCCCGCACGATCTCGATGCGTTCGAGGGTGTCCACGTCCGAGTGCATGTACCGCACACGCACCTGCAAATCGGCCAAGTATGCCGTCAGGTCTTCGGCCATGCGTTTCGTGAGTGTCGTTACGAGCACGCGCTCGTTGCCTGCCACGACTTTGCGGACCTCATCGAGCAAGTCGTCCACCTGGCCTCCGGCGGGCCGCACCTCGACCACCGGATCGACCAGTCCCGTGGGCCGCACAACCTGCTCGACGATGAGGCCCCCGCTCTGTTCGAGTTCATAGGGACCGGGCGTTGCGCTCACGTAGATGCATTGATTGACCAGCTTCCAGAATTCATTAAATTTGAGCGGCCGGTTATCACGGGCACACGGCAACCGGAATCCGTATTCGACCAGCTTGTCCTTGCGTGAGCGGTCCCCCTTGTACATCCCATCGATTTGCGGCACGGTGATGTGGCTCTCGTCGATCACGATCACGCTGTCCTGCGGGAAATAGTTGAGTAACGTGTAGGGCGGTTCGCCGGGCATCCGGCCGTCGAGATGGCGTGAATAATTCTCGATGCCGCTGCAATAGCCGATCTCGCTCAGCATCTCGATATCAAACCGCGTGCGCTGCTCGAGCCGCTGTGCTTGAAGGAGTTTGCCCTCCGCCTGCAGCTCCTTTGGTAAAGGCAGGCGATCTGGAGTAACCGGAATAAAGATAATCCTTTCCTGGATGGGCATGCCAACCGCACGAAATCCTGCTAATTTTTTCAAGTCGTAAAGTTTAGTTAATGGTCTCCTGAATCAGGCTGGCGAGTCTTTTTTCTTCTCCAGAGAGCGATCCCGGCCAGCCCGCCGCCCAGAAGGGTGACAGTTGCCGGCTCAGGGACGACATCGACCGAGGCGTTATTAATGGTGTAGTCAGTTATTGCCTCTCCCCGGGCATCGCCGAGTGCAATTACTGAAATATCCAGGGGGCTGGTTCCCAGGGCCAGGGCAGTAAAGGTCAGGGTGGCCAGGGTGAAGCTGTCGGCCTGGTAATTTTCTAGATCGGCGATTGAATCAAAGCTTACTCCAAACAGGTTGACTTTGCCGGTAGCCGGGACAGTTTCTTCCAAACTGCCCAGTACCCAGAGATCCAACTGATCGCCGTAGGCGGCGCTGGTAAAGCTCAATATGGAAGGGTTGTACTCCACATCCAGGTCAAAGGCACCGAGAGAAGGCGCCTGCCCGTCCCCGAGCCCGGAAATACTGAGAGCGGCATCTACGGTGCCGCCTTTTGGCACTTCCTGGAACAACGGATCTATACTGAGCATCAGGGCCTGTACCGGTAAGGCCCAGCAGCTTACTAGAACAAATATGAGGAGATTAAGATTTTTTTTCATTGGTTTTCCTCCCTAAATACAATCTCGTTGCTTCCTTTAGAACGGGTCTCCGGGAATAATATC
>JAWODE010000297.1:0-6943 GCA_046483455.1 Candidatus Hydrogenedentota bacterium
GAGGGCTGGAATCAGGTCAAGCAATTATACGACGCCGTCCCTCAAGACGCACGGCTCGACGGGAGTTTCGGTGGCGTGGTCGTGGGCGAGCAAGGCTGGCTCACCACCATGACGGGCGGCAGTGGAATCACCGGCGGCCCGGAAAAACTCATGGCCGAATACAAAAAAACCGAACATGATGTAAACCTTGGCGGACGGGATCACCACGGCAATTGGTTCGACTGCGTCCGCACCCGCGACAAACCTCACTCTCACGAGGAGATCGGACACCGCGCGGCTTCCCTGGGACATCTGACCATCATCGCTTACAAACTTGGGCGTTCCTTGAAATGGGACCCCATACGCGAAGTCTTCCCCGAAGACGAACAGGCCAACCGTTTGTTACGGCGCGCCCGGCGCGCCCCTTGGCATATCTGAGCACGATTTGCTTACTCGTCGGCCGACAAACTATTGATTGTGGCCACGGTTTCGTCAACCAAAACCTGTCCGCCCTCAGAGCCGACAATGTTGCTTTGCACTATCGCGCTGTAACCACCGCCCGCCTCCGCAAACGGTGTAGGCACATAGCTGCCCGGTCCCGCGAGCTGGATAACGAAGGTGTGCAAAGCTTTGCTTTTCGCCTTCATCTGAATGCCGAACTGCGTGTAGAGTTCGAAGTCATTGGTCGCAATCGCCACGTCCCCGAAACGTAGAACGTGAAGTTCCATCAAGTACGGCGGGATTCCGCCCGCCTGTTGTTGTTGCTCGTAGCGCTTCAGCACATCTTCATGCCACGCGATGCGGCGGTAGTGACGGGGCTCTTTCGAGCACGCCTCGATCTGCTTTTGGGCCTCTTCGTACTCCTCCTTGGTAACCAGACGCCGTGGCAATTCAATGGTCTTCACAACATGCATAAACGGCACATCGTCGAACTTCTCCTGCTGTGCGCCCTCATAGGCTTCTTCCCACGCGCGAATGATGCGCCGGGCGATCTCATCGAGCCGGGTGAGCCCGCGGAGTTCACGCATGCGGTCTTCGGCGGCTTTACGGTAACGAATGTGAGGCGATTGATCACCCGCCGCGCCGATCCATCCCAACACGACGACATCTTCACCGTATTTTGCCTTCAGCCCTTCCCGAACGGGATGCCAGTAGTCCGCGTTCACCGTGCTACGGCTCTCGACCTCCTGGGCCGGGCAGACCACATTTATCGCGGTCGCCACCAGCGCATCGGTCTCGTCCCAGAAAAACAGCACTTCCACCGCATGGTCTTCCGGCCCCTCGATGCCTCGAAACCCATCGACACTGAGATTGCCGTACATTTGCCCATGGCCATCCGCGAAAAAAGACCGGCGGTTATAACCGACGACGGCATGGCCCATCCCCCACCCCACTTTCGCGGGTTTGCGGGCTTTCCACGCCGCTTCGGCCGCATCGGCGATACGGTGCGCGAAAAATTCGGCATAGTCCGCGGGCCGCATCACGTCTTCATCGAGGATTTTATACTTACCCTCGCGCATGACAGGCCCGGTGTGCGTATGCGTGGCGCTCATAACAAGCTTCTTCACGTCGAAATCGGAAACGCGCGGGGCCAAAAGTTCGCGAGCTCTCGTTGAAACCTCTTCGGTAATGTATACCACGCCGCAAGCGACAAAGATGGCCTGCTCCTGCACGTTGTCGCCTTCTCGCGATTCTATCGCCAAAGCATTGGCCTGCACCTCGGACTCCACCTCTCGGGCAATGCGCGTCGACATCTGTCCCGAGACCGCTACCGGTTGGTCCGGCGTAATACTCGCCGTGGCCGCGCCAACATGCAATGTCGCCGCCGCCGAGGGAACACTCGCGAGTGCCGCCAGGCACAGCAGCACCACTCCGAACGAAACGTAACTTCTCAGCATGCCAGGTACCTCCATCAAATGATGTACAGTTCTCAGATAGTCTCCGGTAATTGATACTGGGCGCGGCGGGGGCGGTCAAGGAAATGATTGCCCCATTCGCTGTTTGTGAAGCGTTCCGCCTGGGCGTCCCATTTCAGGTGGTTGCCTGTCTCGCCGGTCACTTCGCTTACCCAGCGGGCGATATTAAGCAAATGAATCATTGTGGCCACCCGGTGGCCCACTTCGGCATGCGCTACGGGCTGGTTGCGGCTTTTGATGCAATCGAGCCAGTTTCTGTGATGATTCTCGCTACGAAACAGCTTGGCCTCCGGGTTCTCTAGGGGTTCCTCGATCAATTCCGGCGGGTCCGAACTCAGGTGGTTGCGGGAGATGGTGATGGTGCCGCGATCGCCAATGAAATGCCCCCCCGAATTAATGTTTTCGCCAAATTCGAGGATGACATCACCGGGCAACCGCATGAAGACCTTCGGGTTGAGGCCTTTGAGACCACTGTGACACTGGGTACACGGCCTGTCGGGGTAGGTGTCGGGCCGGTATATCTCGGATTTAAAGGGGTCGCCCTCGGTCCAGACTTCCTCGGGGCCGGTTTCGTCCATATCCATGGCCCGCTGTACGATGTCGAGCCCATGAGGGCCGAAGCACGCGGCCTCGCCGCCACCAAAGGCCCGCATCGAGTACCAGGCGCCGTAGGTGAAATCCGGTGTATCGGCCGTAAGCCAGTGGTGGTAGGGATGCGGTTGAACCTGGCCGCACCACATATCCCAATCGAGTTCAGGTGGCACCGATTCCGCGGGCAGACCATTCAGCCACGGGCTGAGATAGTGATGGGCTACCACTTTCGTCACTTTGCCGACGCGGCCGTTCCGAACCAGCATGCAGCCCTTATGTTCTTTTTTCCCTGACCGTTGTTGCATACCCGTCTGCAACACGCGTTTATGCTTCCGCACCGCCTCCGTCATCAACCGTCCTTCCCGGACGGTGAGGGAGAAGCATTTCTCGCAGTAGATATCCTTGCCTGCTTGCGCAGCATGGATCACGTTCAAGGCGTGCCAATGGTGGGGCGTGGCGATAATCACCGCGTCAATGTCGTCTCGCTCGAGCAACCGGCGGTAATCCTGGTACGCATCCGCGTCCAGCCCCTCGGCAGCGGCATTGGCTCGGCGCATGTCGACATCCGCCACCGCGGCGATACGGACATCGTCGTAGCCTGAAAACGCGCGCATGTGACTCCTGCCCATCACGCCTATGCCAATCCCCCCGATGATGATGCGATCATTGGCGCCCGGGCTGCCCGAACTGGCCAGCACGCCGGAAGGAAGGACCATCGGAGCAGCGGCCGCCCCTATAGCCCCTCCTACACTGCGCTTCAAAAAACTACGCCTGCTTGAATGCTTCATGGACTTCTCTCCTCTGTTCCGCGCGGCCCGCCTGCGCAAACTTAAAGCTTTGGATAAGAATTTGCTTGTAGACCAGCCGTCATGACTTCAGTCTTTTTCTCCCACATAGACGCGCCCCAAGGCTTGGTAGATGGTTTTCCATGATAGAGACACGCACTGAGGGTTTCAAAGACAATTCTCGACGATCCTCCCGGATGCTGTTCGCATCCACGTCCCCCGTTGCAAAATCAGTCTTCAATGGTAATAGGAGCGCCTTTGAGGAGCCCGACATATTCATCGAGTCCAGCGCCGCCGATGCAAGCCTCGATGATTTTCTTGCCGAGGGGCATTAAGTCCGAATGGAGAAAGTCCCGCAATTGGCGCTGGAAGAACGCGGTAAGAATTTCCGCACCCTGGTCGTAAGTCCGCGTACCAACTTCCGGCTGGGTTTCCACTTGCAGGAACCAGTGGCCGATGGTCTGTCCTTCCACCATAATGGTATCCACTGAAAACCCTAGTAGCGGACACCGTGAAGGCACAATCTGTTCGGGCCTGAACCAGGCGCCACCGCGCCGCGCAAGGTATTCGCGCACGATCCATTGCGGCATGAATCCCACTTTCCAAGCTCCTATGTGCTGGTTGGGGCAGATAATGTAGCGCATTTCAGGCGTATCGATGATTTGTTGGAGGAGAAGGTTGGCCTGATCGACTTTTCGGCCGGTCGCAAACGGCCAGTACGAGCCGACACCCTCAGAACTCATGCCGTCCGTCTCGACAATGCTGGGATTGGCGCTGCCCCGCGGCGACACCAGCCGCCAAAGCCACGCCAATGCCGGTGGCAGGACATGAAACATACCCAGGATACCGTACGATGGGTCCGCGCTCGTACAAAGGGGAGTGCGCACCCCGAAGCTGCGTACGTCAACGCGCACAGCACCGTTGACCACATCCGGCACAATCTGACGAGGAAGAATAACCCTGGGGTTGGGACAGGGACGGCCGGGCGCATCTTCGAGGTGTTCCCAAATGAGCGCGGTACTGTTCGGAGCGGCATCGATATTGAGAAACACCAACGGTTCCTCCGAATGCACCGTAATGGATTCCAAATGCGGGTCTGTTCCGTAGCGTTTTATATGATCGGTCCGTATGAACCAGGCGTCCTCGGCATCCATAAGGGCCAGACGTCCATCGCCGCGATCCAATGACGGATGGCACAAGGCCATATCGTCGGTGACGGGCCGCAAGTCGCAGTTGCGCGGCATAATAATGAAGCGTTTTTCCTGGGTGACGGTATTGGTGCCTAGAAGAAGGCGTCCGTCAGGCTCGCGGTGCATCTGTTCGAGCATTTCACTCTTCCCGCCTCCGCTCGCCCCCTCGTGCATGATCGTAATGCGGTTATCGTACGGTGTGATCACCTGGACCGTCGAGCAATGCGTGGTAACCCACTCTTCCTCTTCACCCAGTTGAATCAGAACCCCATAGACGCCCTTTTTTGCGCTGGGCCCGGGATACAGGTTGTAACTAAATAACTCGTGAAGTTCCCGGAGCCGGTTGTGCACAACCACCTGCTTGCCGTCGAAGTGGGTATGTCGCATGGGAGGCGCCACATAAATCACCGACCGGGGGGCGAAATCCTCGGGAAGATTTTGTGCATCGAGAATGCCTTGGAGTTGGGCCAGTCCTAATGCGAAAAAGCCCGCGTTCGCCGGACAGATGGCCATCGCATCCACGCCCACTCCGCGCGCGCCGGCGACAAAATAAAAAAGGGCCAGTTCCTGCGTCTTCAACCACTCGAAAGTCGCTGTGCGCACCGTGTCGAACGGCGCGTTAAAGTGGTCCGCAAAACGGGGCTTGTCCGTAGGCCGATCATCGGCAATAAACATGCAATCCGGGTCGCGGCGGCGCATATACGGCTCCCTATAATTGGCGGCGATACCGTTTTTCACGCGGCAAACCCGTGCCTCGGTCACCAAACCCTGTCCCGGCACCTCGTAGACTACTTCGTGCCATCCGCCCGGTGGCGCATCGCGCACCGCCAGCTCCACCAGCTCGTTCACATTGCGCGCCACTGTGTAATCGGGACACGCTTTCAACACTTCGGCCGCCTCAAGAGGAATCTCGCGATGTAGTGGTTCAAAATGTGTTGTCACAACAAATGCCCCTCCAAGAAGGCATTACGCAAACGCAACTCGTTCTTACTCGCACCGCCCACATGCTACTTCGAGAGATGCACGGACTTCAAAGAACTGAGATTTACATTCCCTGATAACCTATAGCCCGGCATCTTTCACCGCCTTTTTTCGAGGACAGCTTGCGCATGCACGGCGAACAGGCCCCGGATATCATTAAGATACTCGCGCAGGATTTCCTCACCAAGCCCATGGTGGTCTCCACAGCGAAAGAGCGCGCGTGCCAGGACGATCTCCCTCAGCGGACCCTCGCGCCGACGCTTCTCGCGGTTTCTGTTATGTAATGGTTCAAGTTCGCGCATAACATGGCCTCGCATACCGGGCTTCTGCAAGAGGCCGGCGAGAGGCTTTGCGGCTCTATCGTCGCCTAAATGCTCGAGAGCCAATGCGACGGCTCGATGGTGGGATAGGGTTGTTTCGGCGTCCAGCATACTCAACTTTTCAAGAATTGGTTCAAGGGCACGGGGGTCCTTGGTAAACCCCAGAGCCAGAATCAGCGAGTCAATTCGCGTTGGAAGGTGGGCATACTCGGCCATCGCCCCTTGTAGAATCTTCGCGTCCCAAACCGGCACGGCGCGCAAAGCTTCGATAAGGGTCTCAACACCGGTCGTTTCTCCCAACATCCCCAGCACTTTGGCATATACGAGCTTTGCGTCACGAGACCCTTCATGGTAAGCCCTCCGCATCATCGGGATTGCCGTATCCCGGTGGGACAGAACAATGGCCAGCGGGACGCCCGCCATCTTGGGATTGCTTGCCACCGCCAAGTTCGTCACCGCTTGCTGGACCCGTTCCGACGACAAGGGGAACGAGTCACGATGCGAGAGAACTTTACTGGGGAGCGCACCGGTCTCCACAAGGTGCCGTTGGAGCACTCGCACCTCAATATCTCGCACTGTCGTGTTTTCTTGAGCCGCCATAGCCGCCGCGACACCGGCGGCGTAGCCTTGGTTGCTGATATCTCGCTGCATACGCACCATGGCCGCGGCGTCGCGCTCCATGCTGATTCCAAGCCCAACAACCAGCATACGGTCGAAACCTCTGGGCAATAGACAGCGATAGGGCGTGTAGCACGTTCCCCCCGGCGCGGGATGGTTTGCCTTGAGCGACTTTTCGTCGTGGGGAATAAGCGCGAAATAGGGATGACTCGGATACCCATGTGAGTCGTAGTCGCTGCCCGAATACACGATGCAGTCGGGGTAGGTCCGCCCGGCTATCTGGTCTATATAGGTCATCACATGGTCGCCAAGCACACGCCGCCGTTCGCGCGTTTGAATCATCGAGCCGCTATCGAAGACATCTTCGGGCATAGTAATCCTCGCGCCGACCAGTGCACGCCATACATCCTGCATGTCCGACTCGTCCACCAAGAGGTAGTCGGTGTTCACGTAGAAGTCCTGCAGCCCGCGCACCGGCAACCCTGCCCCTTGCATTGCGATTTTCCCGGCATCTGCTCCATACATAGAATCGGCGCCGGCCGCTACCGCAAGATCCGCATTGC
>JAWODE010000323.1:0-5345 GCA_046483455.1 Candidatus Hydrogenedentota bacterium
GGAAACGCCAAAGCACGAGAATTCTCCCTGCCCCAATCTCACCTGATGGGTGTCCGAAAAGATCGAGTTTACTGGCGTTTCTCAGGCATTTCTCTTTAATTCACCAGTATTACCCGGCGATTGGGATCGAATCGCTGCAATCTCCTTGCGGGCGTAAGAATACTGCCACAGAGAGCGCAAAAGGGTATCCATTTATGGAATGCCTGGGACCGGCGGCCCGTGGGGTTCGGCGGGGCCGACTTGCACCGGGGTAACTTCGCGGTTTACATTTTCCCGAACTGAGGAGGTTGCCGTGCACAGAACTTGCTTTTTGTTTATCTTCATTTTATTTATCAGTGCTGCTTTTCCCGCGGCGGGGCTTGCGGTAGGCGAGCCCGCACCACCGTTGCATGTAGGGGAGTGGGTGAAGCCGAGCCCTGTTGAGCTGTTGGACTTGGATGGCGATGGCCCTAAGCCGTTTTTCCTGATCGATTTTTGGGCGACGTGGTGCCAGCCCTGTCACAGGATGATGCCGCACCTTACCCGTCTGCAACGGCGCTATGCGGAAGCCGGATTCGTCGTTATCGGTGTGAGCAATGAACGTGCGGAGACGGTCCGCCGTTTTGTGACGTCGGCAAGAGCAGGCATGGGGTACGCCGTGATAACGGACACCGAGAGCCGCGATACGTACAACGCGTACATGCGGCCAATGGGCTCGCCGGGCATTCCCCACGCATTCCTTATCGACCGCGATGGCAAGCTTGTCTGGCACGGCGTTCCCGTGGAGAAAGAGATTGCCCCGATCATCCAACGTATGGCCGGGAAAGACTATACATTGAAATCCGAGCAACTGGCCCAGCGCGCCGAACGCCTCATTGCCCGTTATTTCGCAACATTGAAGCGTGGGGAGGAAGAGAAAGCGGCCCAAATCGGTGAGCGTATCGTGGAATGGGGGAGCGCTCGCCCCGGCATGCTCCGCGAATTCGCGTGGCGTATTCTCACGGACAACGGCCTCGAGACCCGCAATGCCGAAACCGCTCTGGCCGCGGCCACCGTCGCGGCCCAAGCCGCGCCGGATGACTTTCGTGCGCTTGAAACCCTTGCACGGGCCCAGTTTGAATCGGGAAACGTTGCTGAGGCGGTTGAGACTCAAAAGAAGGCCATCACGGCGTGTCCGGAAGCTATTCTTCAAGAACGCATGGAGAGAACGCTTGACAAGTTTTTATCCGCACACACCGAAGAACCCGCATCTTTGTGATGCATAAAGATGCTTAAGTCCCTTTTTAACGACTGCTTAGGGGCTTTATACCGGAGAAGTTTCGGCCCGAAATCCTTGAAATAGCGCTTTAATGGAAATTCATAATGAAGATTTAAATAATCTGTTTACAACATTCGAGTCTTTCAAATAATTACATGCTTACTTTGTCCTGAAAAGACCTTTTGCGTTTTCGCCAGCCTTTTGACTTACGTCCGTTATTGTTCCATATTGGCGCATAATATATCCATTTTGCGCATTTCTATGGCGCTAATCTGTCAAAAGGAAGAAATCATGAATTTATCTTGATATATTTCGTCTCATAACGTAGAATTGAGTTAGTGGTTTGGTTAAAACCCGTATCACGGGATGAGTAGAACTCGAAAAACACGCTTTAGGAGCATAAGGAAGGATTTTCTCATGGGAGAAGCTGCTGAAGAACCGCAACGAGAACCTGTTGTTAATGAAACCCGGGTCGACTCTGATTGGTATGATCGCGGTTTTACATGCGATAGACGTTCCGACCCTCCTGGTCAGACGTGGTCGGATTATATTCACGACTCAGACGAGTTGATCATGGTTGTTGAAGGCAATATCGATGTTGACATGAAAGGCCAAACCTTTCATCTCAAGCCCGGACACGAACTTCTTGTTCCCGCCTCGGTTCCTCACACCATCCGCAACATCGGTTCTTCAAACGCCACCTGGTTAAAAGGCATGGCGATGGATTATGCATATACGGATTAGTTGGCCAGCAGGAACAATCCGTGGAGTTCTGGACGATTCACCTACCACGGAACTACTGGCAGAGGTGTTACCCGTATGTTCCTCCGCGAATACGTGGGGCGATGAAGTGTACTTCAGCGCGCCGGTGGAGGCGGAGTTAGACGCCAAGCCGCAGCAGGTCGTCAAACCAGGGACGATATGTTTCTGGGTACAGGGCTCGTCTGTTGCGATCCCCTATGGTCCCACTCCCATTTCAGTGGGCAACGAATGCCGCCTCGTGACGGCTTGCAACGTTCTCGGGAAAGTCGAGGGCGATCCCCTCGTGCTGTCCTCTGTTCAGGATGGAGACTCGATTACTCTCGAACGTGAAGAGACTTAGTCCCGCCAACAAAAAAGACTTTTTTTAAGGGCCGCGCCTATGAGTGCGGCCCTTTCCTTAAACTGCATAGGTTATCTCGCACTTATTTGCGCTTGAAAACGGCGGCGGTATCTGCTTTCCTTGAAAGGCGTTCATTGTTATCTTGCTAAGCATGTCGTACGTATTCCGCAATGTAGATAGTCGCGCCAAGAAGGGGAGCAAATGATGTTTTCGGGCAGCTTACTGGCGGTGATGATCGCCATACAGGGAACAAGTCAACCCATGGACCCCCAACAGTACCTCGAACGACTCGAGCGGGTATTGCCCAGAAGTGCCTCATGGGAACAGTGGCTCGAAACAACGGGCGAATTGCCGCCGGATTTCGCCGCCCTGCCTACAATTCCCAACCCTCGGAATCCTCTCGCCCCCGTTATCGACGGGAAAGTAGAGGTCATTTCCTCGACTGCCGAGTGGGAAAGCCGGCGGGAAGAACTCAAGACGCTTTTTCAGCGGTGGATACTCGGAACCGTGCCGCCCCGGCCGGAAAATCTCGAAGCGACGATTCTGAAAGAGACCGATGAGGAAGCTGTTCATATCCGCGATATCGAGTTGCGGTTCGGGCCGGGAAAGAAGGCCCATCTTCGTGCGGAAATTCTGATTCCAAAGGGCGAAGGTCCTTTTCCTGTCTTCATAACCCAACACAACCACCGGGCCTGGGCCTTGATCGCCCTTCGGCGCGGCTACCTGGTTTGTGTGTACTCAGGTAGCGACTCGCAGGACGACACAGACACGTTTGTCGAGGCTTACCCCGAGTACGATTGGTCGCGTCTGATGCGGCGTGCGTGGGCCGCGAGCCGTTGCATCGACTACCTCGAAACCGAGCCCATTGCGGACTGTTCGAAAATCGCCCTTACGGGCCATTCGCGCAACGGGAAACAATCCCTGATGGCGTCTGCCTTCGACGAGCGGATTGCGGTGGTCATCTCGAGCAGTTCCGGCGCGGGGGGCAGCTTGGCTACGCGCAATTTCTCGGAACCGCATTTTGGCGAAGGCATCGAGAGTATCACCCGGCGGTTTTCGGACTGGTTTCATCCCCGTTGGCGGTTTTTTGTGGGCCACGAGAATAAATTGCCCGTCGACCTGCACGAACTCGTCTCGCTCAGCGCTCCGCGGCCGTGCCTTATCAGCTCGGCTCTCAATGACGACTGCGAAAGCGCTTGGGCCTCCGAACAGACCTATCATCTCGTAAAACCCGTCTATGCGCTGTACGGCGCCGAGGAGAATCTCCGCATTCTCTGGCGTCCCAACGCCCACGAGACGTGGCCTACGGTTATCGAGCGTTATCTTGACTGGTGCGATACACATTTTGGCCGCGGCGAGTATTCCTTTCCCGAAGAGGCCATTTTTCCACACGCGTTCGACCGCGTGGCCGTAAAGAATGCCCCGGAGCCGGAAACGTTGCCCGTGTTCGATGTCTCCGCTACCAAGGAAGAAATCCGCCAAACCGTAAAAACGTTTCTGGGAACCAGGCCCCCGCACGCTTACAATCCCGGTGGAACCTATGGCGCGGAGCCGAAACACATCGAGTCTTTGCTGGCGCGTACCAGTCTTCCGGGCGGGCTTACCAGACACGATATCGTTTTCGGGGAATACATTAACGCCGATCTCTACCTGCCGAAGGATTCCGAAAAGCCATTGCCCGCGATCTTATGGCTTCATCCAAGAAGTTTCCCAAATGGTTTCATGGCTGCCTACAAACGTGGGCCGCAGCCCGTGCATGCTATGGCTCGAGCCGGCTTTGCGGCCTTCGGGTACGACCAGATCGGGTTTGGGCGCCGTATCGAAGAGGCACGGCATTTCTACGACCGCCATCCCGATTGGTCACTTCTCGGAAAAATGGTCCACGATGCTCAGGCGGCCCTCGATGTTATGGTGACCCTGCCTTCGGTGGACCCGTCATCGATCACCGTTGTTGGTTACGGAATCGGGGCGCTGGTCGGGTCGCATTTGTGCGCCCTGGACGACCGTCCGGCGCGTTTGGTGACCGTGTGCGGTCCTCAGCCCTTTCGGCGGGACTTTCCATGTGGAACGGGCGGACTCGAGCGCTGGTCGCAACGGTTTCGGCTTTTACCCAATCTCGAAACATACATCGGGCGCGAAGAAGAGGTCCCTTATGATCTGCATAGTCTATGGGCCTGCCATGCTCCGAAACCCTTACTCGCGCTTGCGCCCGAGCTGGACTGGCGGGCGCGCCCGCAAGATGTAAGAGATGCTCTCGATGCCGCGCGCAAAGCATGCGAGCAGGCAGGCGGCGATCCCAAAGCGCTCGTCGTGAAGGTTCCGGAAGATTACAACCATTTCGGACCCGAGATGCAGGAGCGCGTTCTCGACTGGCTCCGTGAAAAGTGAACCAAGGGCCCCAAGGCTCAAAAGCAGAGCGCCTTGCGTTTCCAGCAAATGAGGCGTTATCGGCGGGTTACGATCGCAGCGTTATCTCCACCCCAGGCAGTGGCCCATTTGCGGAGGTTTTCCATGTTTTTCCAGACCGCGAAGCGTGCGGCGACTTGGGCCGCGGCCATCTGCTCGGAGGTAAGCGCACCGAGCGAAGTGCCCATACTGCGCATGACTTCCGTGAACCGTTCGATGGTTCCTATGAGAGGCTCCTCGGTGCACAATGCCGCCAGGTGTTCGGCGTCGAGGTGTTCCTGCTCCGTGGTGGGCGACAGGCAGGGAATCCACGCGGCCAACTCGATGCGCGCGAGATGATAGCCGGCTTCACGGGCGTGGTGTTGCATGAGTTGCGCGTTAGCGCGGTGACTGGCCTGCCACAGCGCAAGATACGATGCGCCTACTTCGCCCATCCACCCGGTGCGGCCCGGCCTGTCCGGACGCAGCGGCTGGAGGTCCAGTATCGACGCGTCTATGCTGATGAGCAGAGGCGGTCGCTCACCGGCGCCTCCGCGGACGAGGTTTGCGAAGAGCCGCAGATCACAGCAGTGCCTCCGGCCATGAACTCGCCGAAATAAT
>JAWODE010000355.1:0-11078 GCA_046483455.1 Candidatus Hydrogenedentota bacterium
GTCAGGCGCTACATTCTGTCAGAAAACTCAGAGCGGTTCGAGCGGTATTGCCAGGCTGCGTGATTTGCCCAGTTCTGATTTGGTTTGGCTTATCCGGTGATTTCGGGGCATTTCCTTTTCTTGACTTCTCGTCAAATCTTGGGTAAGGTGGTTGCTCCCTGCATCGCGCAGCTGCATTTCCAGGCGCAGGCGAAACCAAAGCAATAAGTAAAAACACCGAAAATTTTTGAGAATACAGGCAGCATTGCAAGAAGAATCGATCCAAGAGGGAACTTCTCTGATAATTCCGGCCCTGCAATGGCCGCGCCGGCGCGTGTATTGCAGCCTTGTTACGGGTCTCGCGATCGCAAGCGTATTGGGCGTATTGCTGAGTTTCAGCCTGCAAACCGTGCATCCCTACCGCGGGGGCCTTCTAATGTCCGCCTCGGCGTCTTTTCTGTTGGTAGCCGTGTTTGGAGGCGCTTTACGCTCCGTTTACGGACGTCTGATTTTTACCGGCTTACTCTGTTGTGCTTTGGGCGACTACCTTGGGTTTCACGATTTCATTTGGGGCGCCGCGGCGTTTCTTGTGGCGCACGTTTTCTTTATTGCGGGATTCTGGACAACGGGCGTCGAGTGGAAACGTGCCGCGCGTATAACGCCGTTGGTTATTTTGATTGACCTGGCCGTTTTGTTATGGCTGTACGGCGGCATGTCAAATACTGATAGGCCCATTGCCCTCGCCTATGTGGTAGTTATTTCGGCCATGGTGGTTTTTGCCTTCAGTGTGTCCGCGCCGCGGCGTCGGACGCTGATACCGCTCGCTGCATCTCTTTTCTATATTTCCGACATTTTTGTTGCCCGCTGGCGGTTTACGGACACCGGCTTGATCAACGGCTACTTCTGCTATCCCATTTATTATTCGGCGTGTGTGTTGTTCGCCTGGACCGCATGCCTATATTCAGAAGAGCGGCCCGCGGTTATGCCTCGTGAGCGGTAACGCGTACGTGAAAAACGATCGCTTAAACCATTGGCATTGAGCGAAAAGCGTTCGGGACAGCCCCCGGTTTGCCCTTTTGGGCTGTGTCATTGGTTCTCTTTGCTGGAAGTGCGCTCGGAGTTTCTCGTGAATAAAAGCAGGATGTCCCGGGCATGGTAGAATCCTATTCAGAAGAACAAAGGAATGAATGTGGGGATTCGTGATGCTCTTGCAGGATTATCCTCAATACACGTTAGTCGTAGCGCTTGCCTTTGTCGCTTTTGCGCCGGCGTCGTGCGTGGAGAGGCCCAGCGATCTTTCCGATGACGCCGCGCAGGGCATCCCCCTATATACCTACCGTGTGGTCAAGACGTTTCCTCACGATCCCGAGGCCTTTACTCAGGGTTTTGCTTTTGAGAACGGCTTTCTGTACGAAGGCACCGGTCTTCGCGGGAAGTCCTCCTTGCGCGAGGTCGTCGTCGAGACGGGAGAAGTGGCCCGCATGGCGTCTCTTGAGGACGCCTACTTTGGCGAGGGCATTGCCATCCTCGGCGACCGCATCGTTCAATTAACATGGCGCAGCCAGATCGGATTCATCTACGACAAGCGCACCTTTGAACGCGTTGGCCAGTTCAGCTATCCCACGGAGGGATGGGGGCTCACCTACGATGGGGCCAGGCTTATCATGAGCGACGGCAGTTCGTTTCTCTATTTTCTCGACCCTGAGACCTTCGAGCGTACTGGACAGGTCCAGGTGATTGGACCAAGCGGCCCCGTTACCCGCCTCAACGAGCTCGAGTACATTGACGGTGAAGTCTATGCGAATGTCTGGCGGACGGACCGAATTGCCCGGATCGATCCCACTACCGGCGCGTTATTAGGGTGGATCAATCTTGAGGGACTCCTTGCCCCCGAGGACCGTACCGGAGACGAAGACGTGTTAAACGGGATTGCTTACGATCCTGCAACAAACCGGCTGTTCGTCACCGGCAAGCGGTGGCCGAAGGTCTACGAGATCGAGTTGCTGGAGACGGAGAACTGAAAATCTTTACGCGACCACGACCTCGGGCTGTAGATGCACCGCTATCTTCACGGACTTAGAGACCAGGCAGGCCCTCTCAGACTTGTCCAGAATCCGGAGGGTCCGGTCACGGAGTTTTTCGTCTTCGATGACGACGTGAGGCTTGACTGTGACTTCAGTAAACACGTACCCGCTGTCGGTCTTTTCGACCACGCCTTCTGCTGTCGAGCGGTATTCTTTGAATTCGAGCTTTGAATTCTCGGCAATGGCCAGGAACGTGGTCATGATGCAGGCCTCGACCGAAGCCACGAAGAAGTGCTCAGGGGACCAGATGCCCGCATGCCCTCCCGGGAACTCGGGAGGGGTGGCAATTTCGATATCTGATAACTCGGGCGCGCTTAGAACGCCTTTGCGTTGGCTTTCCCAGCGCACGCTCGTGCGATACTCTTGTTTGTTCGCCATGAAAACCTCCTGTACTTGGGGAACTTGCAGGTGTTGAAAAAATTATTCAGCCGTTCAAATTAAGCGAAAAACAGGGACTGAGCCGACGGTTTGCACAGCAAACCGGGGTCTGTCCCGGTAGTTTTTCGCGGCAAAGTGCACGCACCGCCTTTTCCAACAGCTTCAACTTCCCGGTTTATCCCATATCCAGCAAATATGCCCCGGCTCAGCCAAGGGACACTTCGTGATACCTTTCTGCAGTAACGCTCGTTGAGGCGTGCGCGACATGATATCACGCGGGGCCATGTCTTTTCGGCTCAGAAATACCGTTTTATTCCCAGGGTATATGCCGAGCCCTCGAAATCGTAGGCGCGGTTGAAAAAGAAATTGTATCCGGCGTTGCAGGTCAGGTGGGTGCGGCGGGTGATGGGCATATCGAGGCCGATATTGGCGTTTACGCTCGAAACCCACCAGGCATCGTCTAATTTCAAGCTGAGGATATTGCCGAAAGGAACGAATCCCACCTTCACCTTTGCGTCGTAAAGGGCGTAGGTGCCGGTATACCGGAAGCCAATAACGGGTTTTGTGCCCAGAAACCGCTCGCGCCACGTGGTGTATTTCTTTTGTTCGACTTGGCCGAGAGGAAAGAAATCCAAGCCCACGCCGGCGTAGGCGGCGCCGCGCTGAATCTCGAAATCGGTGTGGAGCGGAAACAGGAGTATGCTTGGGTCGGTTGCCTTGGTGCGCACCTTCCCCGATGCATAGCCGCACTGAAAGAACAGCGACCAACGGCGCGACAATACACGGCCTATGCCGATATGAGGGGGCCAGATCAGGTGATCGTCGCGCAAATCGCTGATCGTATACACATCGTCAAAGGAAGGGGCCAAGAAACGCATCGCGGGGTTGAAGAATCGGTCGATGGGTTTTTCGCTGTCGAGTTTTGGATAGGTGTTCACGAGAGCAAACAGGAAAAACCATTTGGCAGGGTCTTGCGGCGCGGCTTTTTCGACGGGCACGCAGTCGGCGTCTTCGATGATTTCACGTGCGTTTTCGCACTCCGCGGCGTTTTCGCTACCCTCGGCACGGGCCATTGCCGCAACGCTTAACAGGAGCATGCCCATTACCGGTTTGCTGGAAGTTAATGTGCGCATTTTGTGTGGTTCCGAGTGCTTTCTCTTCCAGTTAACGCCGTTGCCGCCGGGCGCGGAAGCAATCACGATTACATCGGGTTCTCCTGCAAAGCGTACACCGCTCTTCGCCGTCTCCTGGTTTACGAGTGGAACCGCCCAGACGAACCAGATTTGGCGTCTCCCCTGTGGCCAGAGTATACTACGGGGTTATCCGCGGTTACCATGACTTAACCAGAAGGAATCCCTTTACCATGAGAAGTGATGTTGTCAAAAAAGGTTTTGAACGCGCCCCCCATCGTTCCCTTTTCTGGGCGACCGGCCAGATCGAGTCGCCCGAGGATTTCGACAAGCCGTTTATCGCCATCTGCAACAGTTTTGACCAGGTTGTGCCCGGCCATGTACACCTCGACGAGTTCGGACGATTGGCCCGGCAGGCCGTCCGTGATGCGGGCGGCGTTCCCTTCGAATTCAATACTATCGGCGTGTGCGACGGTATTGCCATGGGGCATACCGGCATGAAGTACAGCCTGCCGTCGCGCGAACTCATCGCCGATTCGGTCGAGACGATGGTCCGCGCCCACATGTTTGACGGCATGGTCTGCATTCCCAATTGCGACAAGATCGTTCCGGGCATGCTGATGGCGGCGATTCGGTGCAACATCCCCACCATTTTTGTATCGGGCGGTCCCATGGCGGCCGGCGCCGCCCCCGATGGTAAGGCTATCGATTTAATCAGCGTGTTCGAAGGGATCGGCGCGTACAAAAAAGGGAATTTGAATGACGAGGGACTGAACGAACTCGAGCGCAAGGCCTGTCCGGGGTGCGGATCGTGCTCCGGCATGTTTACGGCGAACTCGATGAACTGTCTCTGCGAAGCGCTCGGCATGGCTCTTCCCGGAAACGGTTCCATCCTGGCCACCACGCAGGAACGGCGTGAACTCGTGCGGAAAGCAGCGCGGCAAATTATGGAACTCGTCCAGGCGGATTTGAAACCGCGCGACATCATCACTCCAAAATCGATCGACAATGCCTTCGCGCTGGACATGGCCATGGGCGGGTCGACCAATACGGTGCTTCATACGTTGGCTATCGCTAACGAGGGTGGTGTCGAATATCCCCTGGAACGGCTGAACGAGGTTGCGGCACGCGTCCCCAATATTTGCAAGGTGGCTCCTTCGAGCAACCTGCATATGGAAGACGTGGACCGCGCGGGCGGTATTTCGGCTATTCTCGCGGAATTGTCAAAGAAGGAAGGCGTTCTCCACCTTGATTGTCCTACGGTAACCCAAGAGACACTCGGGGAAAATATCGCCGGGGCCAATATAAAAGATGCCGAAATCATCCACACCATAGACAATCCGTATTCAGAAACGGGTGGTCTGGCCATCTTGTTTGGAAACATCGCCCCCGAAGGCGCGGTCATTAAAGCGGCGGGTGTGGCGCCCGACATCCTCGAGCACACCGGCACGGCCATTTGCTTCGAGAGCGAGGAAGAGGCCATGACCGGCATTCTTGACGGTAAAGTGAAAGAAGGGCACGTCGTGGTGATTCGCTACGAAGGCCCCCAAGGCGGCCCCGGCATGAAAGAGATGCTGTCGCCAACGTCGGCCATCATGGGCATGGGGCTCGGCAGCAAGGTGAGCTTGATCACGGACGGCCGTTTCTCGGGAGGTACGCGAGGCAATTGCATCGGCCACGTGAGCCCCGAAGCCGCGGCGGGTGGGCCCATCGCCCTGATTCAAGATGGCGATACCATCGAGATCGATATCCCTGCCCGCACCCTGAATGTCAAACTGAGCGAGCAAGAGCTGGATACGCGCCGGAAAGCTCTTGGACCACCTCCCGACCGCCAGTTGACCGGCTGGCTGAAACGCTATCAACGCATGGTCACCAGCGCGAACACGGGCGCGGTGGTACGATAACAACCACACAGCGAGCGCAGTGCCCGGTGCGGTTTCCGAACCGACCGGGCGCTTCTTTTGCCACAGGGGGCGGAAACGTCTTTCTCCGTGTTCGTGACGGTCTGCCTTTTCCCTATGGACTAGCGCATTCGGCACGGGGTTGTGTATGCTCTCGGCATAGCATTGCGGCGGGAGAACGAGACTGTGGTAGGAGAGAGAAAGCGCCGTTTCGAGGGCAGACGCATTCTTGTACTGGGGGGACTGGGCTTCATCGGAAGCAATCTGGCCATCCGGTGCCATGAATTGGGCGGACAGGTGACGGTCTACGATTCCCTGATGGCCCATGGCGGCGGCAATGTGGCAAACCTCGATGGTTACCGGCCATCAATCCGTGTCATCATTAATGATATCCGCGATTACAACCTCCTTAATCCGGTCGTTGCGGAACACGACATCATCTTCAATTGCGCGGGGCATACGTCGCACACGTATTCGCTCCGCGATCCGTTCCTGGACATCGCCATCAACTGCCAAGGTGCAATGAATGTGTTGGAATCGGTGCGGCAAAACAATCCTCATGCGCGGGTCGTGTATATCGGGACCAGTACCCAGTGCGGGCCGATGGTTCTCGAGCCCATTGACGAATTACATCCGGAGTTTCCTCTGGATATTTACTCCGCCAATAAGAGTGTGGCCGAAAAGTATCATCTCGTTTACCACCACGTGCATGGGATTCAAACCGTCGTCGTGCGCTTGGCGAACATTTTTGGTCCACGGGCGAACATCGGGAGCAGCGACGGGGGCGTATTGAATTTTTTCATCGGTCTCGGCCTCCAGGGCAGGCCGTTGACCATCTACGGCGAGGGAACGCAAAAACGCAACGTCTTGTATGTGGATGATTGTATAGACGCTCTTATCGAGGCGGTTTGCGGCGATAATTGCCTGGGCGAAGTCCTGTTCGCGGCAGGGGAAACTGAGTACTCGATCACGGAATTTGCGGAAATGGTGCGCGATACCTTCGACGGCTGCCGGTTCCAGCATGTTCCCTGGCCGGAATCGTGGGTCAGCCTTGACGTGGGAAACGTAGCGATCTCGAACGACAAGATCAAGCAGTATCTCGATTGGCGGCCGAAAACGGATATGGTTACCGGGCTTCAGCAAACGCGCCTTTTTTTCGAGAACCGCCTTGAATCCTATCTCTAAACCTTCCATCATGCGCAGCGGTGCGTTTTAACAACAAATATGAGGGATACTATGCTGAGAATAGTGCAATGGCTGGTCTTTTACATGCTTGCCGTGGTGGTTTTGGTGACAATGGCGCCAAAAGCCGCGGCTGAATCATATGGAGTAAACGATATCGTGGATATCGCCCCCGTGTGGTCGGGGCATCCGGTAGGTTTTTGTTTGTTGACCCATGGTGATCAACAGTATGTTGCCTTCTACGACGCCGACCGCCGGATGACCGTTGCCCAGCGGTCCCTGGACTCGACAGAATGGACTATGGTGCGGCTGCCGGAACAGGTGAAGTGGGACAGCCACAACTCGATCACGATGGCGGTCGATGCGGCGGGATGCATCCACCTCTCAGGCAACATGCACTGCGTGCCTATGGTGTATTTCAAAACCCGCGAACCGGGAGACATTACGACCTTCGAGCGGCTCACGTCTCTGGTAGGTGATATGGAGTCAAAGTGCACCTATCCGAAATTTATGACGGGACCGAATGAGGAGTTCATATTTACGTACCGGCACGGGTCAAGCGGCAACGGCATCAATCTCTACAACGTTTACGAGCCCGAGAGCCAATCATGGCGCCGGTTGGTGGACGGTCCATTGCTCGACGGAAAAGGCGAGATGAATGCGTACGCGGTTGGCCCTGAATTGGGTCCGGACGGCTGGTACCACATGGTCTGGGTATGGCGCGACACGGGGGATTGCGCGACGAACCATGATCTCTCGTATGCCCGCAGCAAGGACTTGGTGCATTGGGAGACCAGTAAGGGCGAACATTTGGCGCTTCCCATCACCATTGATAATGGCGAGATCGTCGATCCCGTGCCCCCGGGCGGCGGCATCATCAACGGCAACACACGTCTCGGTTTTGATGCCCGGGACCGCGTGATTCTCAGTTACCACAAGTATGACGACGCGGGCAACACGCAGATTTATAACGTTCGGCTCGAGGAAGACGGCTGGCGGATCTATCAAGCCTCTGACTGGGAGCAGCGGTGGGAGTTCAGTGGTGGCGGCAGTATTGGGTTCGAGGTCCGTCTAAGCGGCGTTTCGGTGGAGGACGGCAAGCTGGTGCAGTCCTTTCGTTTTCGGGAGAGCGGCGGAACGTATGAACTCGACCCCGATACTCTGAAACCGGTGGGCAAAGGCAGCCGGAGCCCCGTAGGTTCGGTAGTCGCGCCCGCGAAGGACCGTTCCCCCGAGAGCGACTTTCCGGGTATGCGCGTGCGATGGCGGGGCGATTCAGGAGAAGCGCCGCAAGAAAAGACGTGGTATATGCTGCGGTGGGAGACGTTAGGGCCTAATCGCGATCGACCGCGCGAAAAACCGTGGCCGGTCCCGAGCATGTTGCGGGTCTACAAAATGGGCCTGACCGGTCAGGCGGGGTAATGGGTATGGATGTGCAAGTCGTCGGTTCTGGAAGTTGGGGGTTGGCTCTGGCCCGTCTGTTGGCTACCAACGGCCATCGCGTGCGTCTCTGGGCGCGCGACGAAGACGGACCGGACATCCTTCGTGACGAACGGCGAAGCCCGCATTATCTCTCGGGTGTCACCCTTCCCGCCGACATTGAGGTGGCGCGCGAGACCGATCCCGATGCCGAAGCGGCGGTGCTGGCTGTGCCCTCGCACGCCATGCGGGCCGTAGTCGAGGCGCACCCCTTTTCCCCTCAGGCAATCCGCATCAACGTTGCGAAAGGCATTGAAAACGAGACTTTGTTGCGGATGAGTGAGGTGGTCCACGAAGTGAGCGGCCGGTGTCCGGTTGTGACGCTTTCCGGTCCGAGTCATGCCGAGGAAGTCGCGCGGGATTTGCCCGCATCGCTCGTGGTAGCGGGTGACGATGCGAACGTATGCCGGACGGTGCAGCAGGTGTTCATGTGCGATGTGTTTCGCGTGTACACAAGCGTGGATATCATCGGTGTCGAGCTCGGTGGAGCATTGAAAAACGTGATTGCCATCGCCGCGGGCGTGTGCGACGGATTTCAGCTGGGGGACAATGCCAAAGCGGCACTGATCACGCGGGGGCTCGCTGAGATTTCACGGTTGGGCGTAGCGATGGGGGCGGAAGCCTTGACGTTCGCGGGACTCAGCGGCATGGGCGACCTCATCGTGACGTGTGCGAGCCGCCATTCGCGCAATCGCGCCCTGGGTGAGCGCATTGCTAAAGGCGAAGCCCCCGACGATTTCGAACGAACGTCGCACATGGTTGCGGAGGGCGTTCGGACGACCAAATCCGCCGTGGCCCTTGCCCGCAAGTACAACGTCGAGATGCCGATAACCGAGCAGGTCCACCGGGTGCTGTTTGAAGGCGCCGGCGCCGAGCAGTCCATCGGCGCTCTCATGCAACGCGGGCCGAAAGCGGAATGGAGGGATTGATCCGAGGGCATGGCAATGGCCCCCTAAGCCCTCTGGATTCCTGCGTGCGCAGGAAGGACGATGGAAACCGGGCCTTCTGTACCTCCGCTCCAGAGGCGCCCAAGCCCATTTTTCTTAAAAGATCCTTCGGTCTTTTTCCCCGCACCACATGTCGGGATTGGTTCCCAGACGTTCTTTGAGTGGGTCGGTGATGGCGTTGAGGCGCGCGAGGACCGCATCGTCGAGCTCGAGGTCGGCGGCAGCGAGATTGCGTTCCAACTGCGCTGGGGTACGGCCGCCCACGATCACCGATGTCACGCCCGGCTGCTGCATGAGCCACGCAATGGCCACGCGCGCCATGGGTTGGCCGATTTCTTCGCAGAGGACGTTGAGTTGGCGCAGCGTATCCATGAGGAGGTCTTCGCAGCCGGGCTCGCCGTGGCGGGTGCCGGGACGTTCCGACGAGAAATGACGCGTGCGGCGGCGAGCTTCGGGCATCTCGTCGACAGTTTTCCAGCGTCCCGCGAGGATGCCCTGCATGATCGGCATATACACGAGAATACCGACGCCATGCTTCTGGCACGCCGGAACAATCTCGTACTCGATAGCGCGGAAGAGGAGGTTGTAGCCGAGTTGGTTCGAATGGCACTTGCCCGATTTTATCCACGCGTCAAGGTGCTGAGAACCGAAATTCGAGACGCCGATGGCGCGGATTTTGCCCTCGTCTTTCAGGCGCACCATAGTCGCCGCGGCATCGTCGAATTGCGCCGGATCGCACGGCCAATGAACCTGGTAGAGGTCGATGACATCCGTGCCGAGCCGTTTCAGACTGGCTTCACAGGCTTCGCGGAGCTTCTCGCTCGGTAGAAGGTGATTCGGCGAAACTTTAGTCGCGATGGACACGTCTTTGCGGCGGGTTCCCAAGGCTTTTCCAAGGACGCGCTCCGAATTGCCGTTGCCGTAACTTTCAGCCGTGTCGAAGAGATTGACCCCCGCATCGATGGCCGATTGTACGACCGCCTCAGCGTCTGTGGTGGCTTTCTCGCCCCAGTAGGTGCTGTCGCCCAATTGCCACGCCCCAAATGCGTAGATGGACACCTTCAAGTCGCTGTTTCCGAGTGTGCGGTATTGCATTGCAAATTCCCCGTCGTCTTGTATTGTTTGGGATAGTGTTGCAGATTCTCCGCGCCACCTTCCAGAAACCGCCCTGATACTTGCAGGGTGCGGATACGACTGACATGGACGGACACGGCCGACACAGCGACAACCAAAACCACAGGTTCCGTTCGCGGCCTTTGGGCCCAACCAAAACCACAGGTCCAGCGGCTTCGCAGTTCAGCGCCGGAATGACAAAAGAGTTTCGAAAACAAGAAAAACTCATACAAAGACACAAAGATCACAGGGGAATTAACCGCGGAATCAACGCGATTTGTTCGCGAAAGGTCTTTTCTTTCTTTGTGGTCTTTGTGTGTCTGTTTGAAAAACATTCCCAGGGGGTTTGGGGATGCCGTGTCGTAGATGCGAAAAAGGGGCAGAGACAGTGAAACATAGGTCGTTTGGTTCGTATGTAGGCGATCTCTGAGGCGGCATGAGCACTTTTGCTCATTATTTTTCTCGTTTTTCCCGTCTTTATACTGGGTTTCTGCCGCTTCTCCGGGGCTTGGGGCTTGGGGTGATGGCGCTCCCGGGGCTGTGTCACGCGTTCCGCGTATCTTGCCCCGGGCTATTATCTTCCGCTCCTGCCGGGGCTTGGAACTACCCGGGAAAATGAAACTGCCGGGCTAACGGCGCTCGCCCAGATCGCCGGGTAACATGCGACTACATAACTCAAGAGTGCCGTGGTACACACCTCCACAGTGTCATTGTTCTCATAAACATCTCCGGTATCCTTCCCCCTGTACTTCTCCTTCCAATTATCACAAATAATGAAATCACCATAAGCTATAGAGACTGAATTATTATCATGAAACGGACAACCCTTTGTCTCACTCCAATGATCACAATCATCACACGCTTCCCAATGTGCTTCTGCTATCA
>JAWODE010000379.1:0-5278 GCA_046483455.1 Candidatus Hydrogenedentota bacterium
CAGCATATTTGACATCTGTATAAGCAAGGGTGTTCCGGCTGTCGGAGGACGTGATGAAAACACCTCCCCAATGGATTTCTCCGTCTTCATTGGAGCTGGTCAGGGTGATCCGGTTATCAGAAGGTTCGTCTTTTGTCCGGCAAATTGGCACAGGCGTTGCGAGCAACCTGGCCCAAGAAGGACGCTCTTTCTAGCCGGGTTCAGTTTTCGCAGTGCCCAAAGAAAAAAGGCTAGCCGAACACCATAGCTGTCCGGCTTCATGTTCAAATGGTACGAACCTGCCGAGATGCACAGACTCGGCGCAACAAAAGCTCCATAGGGAGTTATGCAGGGAAGGTACAGACGTGAAACGAGTAGAAGCAATCATCAAGCCTTTCAAACTCGAGGAAGTGAAGGAATCCCTGGCGAACGCGGGTATTCAGGGCATCACGGTGACCGAAGTCAAAGGATTCGGCCGTCAAAAAGGACACAAGGAACTCTATCGCGGGGCGGAATACATGGTCGAGTTCCTCCCTAAGGTGAAGCTCGAGGTCGTCATCGGGGACGACAAGTTGGAGAGCGTGGTCGAGGCTATCGTGAAAGCGGCCTCCACGGGGCGTATTGGGGACGGCAAGATTTTTATCAGCTCTGTGGACGATGCTATCCGGATTCGGACCGCGGAATCGGGCGAGGTCGCGCTCGGATAAGTGTGCGCGAGAACGGCAGACCAAACGTAGTTTTTTGAAAGGAGAGGTTAGCATGGGAAGTAGTCAACGCACACGGGGCGGGAAGGTCCTCGCAGTAGCCGCAACAATGATGTTGTTGGCAACATCGGCATTGGCCCTCGAGGACGGAGCGTCCGAGATGGACCAGAGCCAGGTGATGCTTGATACGCTATGGGTAATGCTTGCGGGATTTCTGGTTTTTTTCATGAACGCGGGTTTCGCGTTGGTCGAGTCCGGCTTCTGCCGGTCGAAGAACACGGTCAACATTCTCGCCAAGAACTTCATCGTGTTTGCGATAGCTTCGCTGACATTCTGGGCGACGGGGTTTGCCTTGATGTTCGGCGACGGCTCCGCGTTGATAGGATTGAAAGGCTTCTTTTTGTCCGGGGCCGATAGCAGCCCTCTAACCGACGCCTATGGTTACGACGGCGTGTTTTCGTCCCTCGCGTGGGCGGGCGTGCCGCTCGAAGCGAAATTCTTCTTCCAGTTGGTGTTTGCAGCGACGGCCGCGACCATTGTGTCGGGCGCTGTGGCGGAACGGATCAAATTTCAGGCCTATATCCTGTTTGCGGCCTTGCTGGTGGCGGTCATGTATCCCGTGACGGGCCACTGGATTTGGGGCGGGGGCTGGCTGGGGAGTATGGGCTTCCACGATTTTGCGGGGTCGACGGTGGTGCACAGCGTCGGTGGCTGGGCCGCATTGATCGGCATGCTGTTTCTGGGGCCGCGCCTCGGAAAGTACGGGAAAGACGGCAGCATTAATGCGATCCCCGGACACAGTATGGCGCTGGCCACGCTCGGCGGGCTGGTGCTTTGGCTGGGATGGTTCGGTTTCAACCCCGGCAGCACGATGGCCGCCAGCATGGACATTGCCCGAATTGCGACGACCACCGCGATGGCCGCGGCGGCCGGGGTGGCGGCAGCGACGGCGTATGCCTGGCTGCGCCTCGGCACACCCGATCTCAGCATGATTGTGAACGGCTCCCTGGCCGGGTTGGTGGCCATCACCGCCCCCTGCGCCGTGGTGGGGATCACCGACAGCGTGGTCATCGGTCTGGTCGCGGGCGCGCTGGTTGTGGAGTCGGTATTAACCTTTGACAGACTCCATATTGACGACCCCGTGGGAGCGACATCGGTCCATCTTGTGAACGGCATCTGGGGTACGCTGGCGGTCGGGCTTTTCGCGAATCCGGCGGTACAGGCAGACGTGGTGGGACTGTTCCACGGCGGCGGGTTTAGCCAGCTTGGCGTGCAGGCCGTCGGGGTGGTGGCGGTGGGCGTGTTTACGGCGGCTCTCGCGGCGGTGCTCTGGGGTCTTACGAAGGCCATCCTGGGCATGCGGGTTTCACCCGACGAGGAATACATCGGCCTCGACAAGAGCGAGATGGGGCTCGAAGCCTATCCGGCCGATGTCACCACGGGCGAGTATACGAGAGCCCAGGAAGCATAAGGTCCGCATCCCCCTTTGAAAGCCTGCCGATGAATTGCAGAAAATCGGCACTCTCCGAACGGAGTCACGCGGAATCTGCGCGAAACACACGAGGCTATTCACCTGGGGGCGCGCATCTCTTGCGCCGTCGGCTCTGCGGTAAAAAGCGGGCCGGAAATTTCACTTGGAGGCGCTGAAGGCTGTGGCGTGGTCTCTGACCGCGCCACTCTTACGACCGAAGGTCTCCAAAACGGCCCCAAGGCCGGCGAGACGCCTGCGCTACACCAACTTCTTCGCGTCCTCCGTGCTGTAACAATTCCTACAGCTCCTTAGTGCTGAAGAACACGCTGCGATCCCTGCGGCTCCGCGGTCAGATTTCCGGCGTGTTTTTACCGCGGAGACGCTGAGAGCCAACCGATCACCGGGTAACGCCATCAAATGGACGTGAAATGCCTGAGAACGGACGATTCACTCGGTGTTGGGGAACACCCATCGGGTAGCGCCATCAACGAACGGCCTCCATGAATTTCGGGCAGCCTCGATACCAGAGAGGACGGAAGGTGATTTCCGTCTCCGACTCTTGTAGGGACGGCTCCCCGCGGCCGCCCGAGGGACAGCACGGGCACGGGCAGGCACGGGGGCCTGCCCCTACTTTACTTGCGAAAAGCGGAACGGTTCTTTCGTATTACCCGGAGATTAGGACGCGCGGCATCATTTATTTGCGCGGTTTGGGTTTGCCGTACCTTACTCGGCAATTAGGGGCCCTGCGTTCGATTGCACGCATCATATACGTATGGCACAATGGCGCTGTTTCTACCTTTTGCAACTACAAGGGGAGTGATATGTCCGCCAAAAGACGTTCACCCACACAGCTAAAAACCACTATCAAACCGATCAAGACAGAAAAACAACTTGACGATTGCCTGTCCGAACCTACGCCTGCATTGATCGACTTTATGGGGAAACTCGAGGGAGACCTGCTTATCCTCGGCGCGGGCGGCAAAGTCGGGCATACCTTGGCGCGCATGGCGGTGCGGGCCGTCGAAGCGTCGGGCGTGAAACGCAAGGTGATTGGCGTAGCTACGTTCCGCACGAAAGGGGTGCGCGCGAAGCTGGACAAGCTCGGCGTCGAGACCCGCCAAGCCGATCTCATGAAACCCGGCGCTGTGGACAACCTGCCCGATGCAGAGAACGTGCTTTACCTGGTGGGCCGCAAATTCGGCTCCACCGGCGCGGAGTGGGATACGTGGGCCATCAATGTTCATCTCACAGGCTTGTGCGCACAGCGGTATGCGAAATCGCGGATTGTGAGCTTCTCGTCGGGCAACATCTATCCCTTCCTGCCGCTGGGAAGCGGCGGTGCGACCGAGGAGACGCCTACCGAACCTTTGGGCGAATATGCCATGACGACGCTGGGCCGCGAGCGGATGTTCGACTACGTGTCCAACCATGAGGGCACGAAAGTGCTGCAATTCCGGCTCAATTACGCCGCGGAATTGCGCTACGGCATCGTGCACGATGTTGCCACGAAGGTCTGGAACGGTGCGCCGATTGATGTCTCGATGGGACATGTCAATGTGGTGTGGCAAGGATACGTGTGCAACGTGGCGCTGCAGTGCTTCGGCCTTGCCGAGTCGCCGGCGCGCATTCTGAATATCGCCGGACCCGAAACGGTGTCAATCCGCTGGATGGCGAACCGTTTGGGCAACGTGATGGGGAAAAACCCGAAAATTATCGGTCAGGAATCGTCGACTGCGCTTTTGAGCAATGCGGCGCCGTGCCACAAGCTGTTCGGGTATCCGCAAGTCAATGTTGACACGATGATCGAATGGGTGGCGTACTGGGTGGCCCGAGGCGGCGCCAGTCTTGGCAAGCCGACCCATTACGAAACACGGGACGGGAAGTTTTAATATGACTCATCCAATGCCTTCCAATGAGGTTCTGGATATTCTTCGGCGCGGGACAGTCATTCCGGCGCATCCGCTGGCCTTGACCGAAGACGGGCCGTTCGACGAGCGGCATCAGCGCGCGTTGACCCGGTACTATTGTGCCGCGGGTGCGGGAGGGCTTGCGGTCGGCGTGCATACCACCCAGTTCGAAATCCGCCGGCCCGAACACGGTCTCTTTAAGCCGGTCCTCGAGTTGGCAAAAGAAACCGCGGATGCGTGCGCGGCTTCCTTAGGCCGTACCATCGTCATGATCGGCGGCATTTGTGGAGCTACGCCCCAGGCTCTCGAAGAAGCCGCCTTTCTGAAAGAAACGGGCTACGACGCCGGACTTTTGAGTCTTGCGGCTTTAAAGGAAGAAAGCGTGCCTGAACTGATCGCCCACTGCAAGGCAGTCGCGGAGATTATGCCGCTCGTGGGTTTCTATTTGCAGCCCGCCGTCGGGGGGCGGTTTCTTCCCGCGGATTTCTGGCGCCGGTTTGCTGAAATTGAAAATGTTGTCGGTATTAAAATAGCCCCCTTTAACCGTTACCAGACCTTTGACGTGGTCCGCGGCGTGGCCGAAGCCGGGCGGGTCGGCGACATCGCCCTCTATACCGGCAACGACGACAACATTATCGTCGATTTGCTAACCAAGTACCGCATCCGTGTCGGTGGCAACATTGTCGACGCGCGTATCGTGGGCGGGTTGCTGGGCCATTGGGCGTGCTGGACCAGAGCCGCCGTCGACCAACTCGACCAGTGCCACGATGCCGTCGAATCGTCATCCGGCATCCCGGAGAAAATATTGACAATGGCGGCAGAGGTCACCGATTGCAACGCGGCGTTTTTCGATGCGGCAAACGGGTTTGCAGGGTGTATTGCCAGTATTCACGAGGTATTGGTGCGCCAGGGGTTGATGCGTTCGACCCGGTGCCTCAATCCCAACGAAGCGCTTTCGCCCGGCCAAAGGGAAGAAATTGACCGGGTCTACGGCGCCTATCCCCACTTGAATGACGATGCTTTCGTGAAAGAACACCTCGATGAATGGTTAAGGTAAGCGGCGGTCGGGCATCCTAGCCGCCGGGAGGCCCGCGAAAATGGGCGAGAGACGGGACACCTGCAGGAAGCAAGGGGACCAATCCCGTGTCCGCTCGCCTTGGACCCGCCTCCCTTGGCACAGGCTTTACAGCTACCGGAAGGAGTTGGCGCCATGAAAA
>JAWODE010000451.1:0-4666 GCA_046483455.1 Candidatus Hydrogenedentota bacterium
AAATCGCGGGGCCGATGGTCTGGTTGGCCTACCCAATGGAATTTCCACATGCCGTTGAGGGACTGGTGCCAGGGCGATGCCTCGCGAGTGCCTATGCACGCGGATGCTTTGTCAGGATAGGGAAGGAGGGTGCAGTGATAGGGCTCCTTGTTGCGGCCGAAAATGCGTGGGTTTTCCCAGTCCGGCGTTTCGGCAAATGCCTGGCGTGTCAACTCGAGCGTTAGAAACAAGACAGCGCACGAAAGGACGACGGCTATCAAGACTCCCTCCCCAAGATTCACGTGGTTAAATAATTTTACCTTAGGTTGCAGCGAGAGGGTGTATTGTCGCGGGGGGCACGCGAGAATTCAACTTTTGGGCCGATTTTGGGCGGGAACGAAAGCATGGACAGACACGGACGGACACAGCGCAGCGTAGCCGCAACCAGATTGAAATTCGGTGTCGCTGTTCTTGGCGAGGGTGGATGCTTCGTCTTCGCGAAGCAAACCACCGCCGGATCGAATGATTTCTTCGAAAAGATGACCGAAGTTTCCAGAGAGTAGTACGGATATCTTTCTTAGTTTGATCCTTTATCCCTGGTCGCTTATCGTACGCCAATTGACGCAGGAATAAGGTGCTATTTCAACCCTTTCAGGAGTGAGACCTATGATGCGGTGCTTCTATTTCTTCACGATAGCCTTTACGGCAATGTCTGTGTGCCACGCGCATGCCGCGGAGGAGGTCTGGCGTTTTGAAACGCCACTTGGCAACGTAGACAGTTCTCCGGCGCTTGTAGATATGAACGGCGACGGGTGTCAGGACATTGTACTCACCACCGTCTCGGGAAGCGTGGTATTGGTGGACAGCGCTGGCAGGGAGGTGTGGGGCAGAAGCCTCCAGATTCCGATCAGCATTTCGCCAACGGTGGCGAATCTCGTGGAAGATGAGACGCCCGAGATTCTTGCGCTTAATCAGGCCGGAACGCTGTTTTGCCTCGCGGGACAAAACGGCGACACCATTTGGACATACGATTTGCCCTCGGAAATCGAGTGGGGGACCACTGCCGTCGTGGCCTGCGATTTGGATGGCGATGGGAAAAAGGAAGTTTTGACTGGCGACGCCGCGGGGCATGTGGTCTGCCTTTCCGCAAGGGGCGAGCGTGTGTGGCAATACGACGGCGACCACGGTCAGACCTATTCTCCGGCCGTTGGGGCACTGAAGGAATCCGAGGCGTCTTCCATTCTCATTTCAGGGTCGGAATTGCCGCTGGTATGTCTGGATGCCTCGGGCAAGGAGCAGTGGCGCGTCGACACCGCCGCTCAGGGCGCGGCGCCCATCATTGCGGATATCAATGATGACGGTACGCGCGAGATTCTTATCGGAATCGACAATGCCGTGGCCGCGGTCGATGCCACAGGCAACGTTCTATGGAAACACAAAATGCCTAAGGAGATTGACAGCGCCATTTGCGTGGGCGATGCGAACCAGGACGGTTTTGTCGAGATATACGCGATTGACTTGTCGGGGCAACTGGCGGCCATTGCTCCCGACGGGACGAAGCTGTGGACCGGAAACGTCCACGAACGGGCGCGGCGGTCCCCGGCTCTCGCGGATATTGACGGCGACAACGAAGTCGAGGTGATTGCCGCCGGATACAGCGGAGAACTGTATGTTTTCAGCGCGGCGGGCGAGCTGGAAGAAACCATCGAGATGCCGCGCGCCACGAATGCTTCGCCCACCATTGCCGATTTGTCCGGCGACGGAACGCCTTTCATTCTTTATGCAAGCACAACGGGCGGCACCTTGGCATACCGGTGGCCGTCGGCCAAACCGGACGCCAAAGTCATATGGCCCGAATACCGGTTCAACTCGGCTCGAGTCGGCGCCTTTGACGCGGACGCACAGCACACGCGGGTGCGGATTACGGAGGCGGATGTCGGCGATATGTATGCGGGTGAGAATCATATCCGGCTCGATATCGAGAACCCGGACCAGAGGTCTCTCGAGGTTGAAATCACCGTCGAGAAAACGGGAGATACGCCGCGGACTACCTCGTATCGCGTATCTGAGGCCGCTGCGACAGTCAGAGAGCGTTATTCGTTGCCTCTAGGCAAACCGGCGGACTTGCGCATCTCTTGCCGCGTGTTGGAGGGCGAGTCCGTTGTCGCCCGGCGATCGCATCACGCCTATATCGAGCCCTTGCAGAAAGAATTGGCGGACCTGGCGGCGCTTTTGGCTAGCGTTATGGAACGCGCCCAAGCCTTGCCCGACGCTTACGCGATACAGGGCCGAATACACGAGGCCGTGGAACGGCGCGAGCAATACGCCCCCCGCGTCGCAAGTATCGGCACGCTTCCCGACGTAGAACAACGCGAACTGCGCGGAGCGGTGCATGCCGATATTGGCGAATTGTCCCGGCTCTTGAAACTGACAACGGCCGCGGCTGAGGCGCGTGACGGGCGCGGGTGGCCATTACGGCTGAGCGCAGCGAATCCCTGGGCGCCGTTTGGTGCGTTTGACGAGATTATCGAAGAGCGTCTGGAAGAACCGGAAGTGGCGGTCGAAGCGTTTGACGGCGAGACCGAAGACGCCGCTCTCAATGTTTTCAATTTCGGGATGACGCCGCTGCAGGTGCGGGTGGAAATCGACCCACTTACCTTCGAGGGCGGAGACGACGCGGCGCCGGTAGCATCCCACGAAGTGATCGCGATTCACGAGGTTGTCAGCGTGCCGACCCAGTCGCTCGATATGTCCGCCGATGCATTGCCCCGCGTCAACCCCGGATATGTGCTTACACTACCCGCGTGGGATGCGCGGCAGGTGTGGTTTGTGGTGGATACAGAGGGGCTTGCGCCGGGGCGGTGGACCAGCACCGTCCGTTTACGCACGCTCGAGGTCGAGTCGCGCGGGTTCACCGCCCCGCTGACGGTCGAGGTCTGGGAAGCGGCCCTGCCCGAAGAACAGGCTTTGAGACACTGCAACTGGGGATACGTGTACCGCACGCCGCGCATGCAGGATTTCGAGGAAGAAGCTCTCGAGGACCGCGTCGCGCATGGCAATAACGTATTCGTAACGACGCTGGTCCCGAGGGGCGAATACGACGAGAGCGGCGCGATTGTGGGTGAACTCGATTATACGGAACACGATGCGTTTGTGCGGATGTACGCGCCTCACGGCATGATTCTGTTTCACAACGCCGGCGGATTGAAGGGCCCGGGCGGGCGCGATTCCGAGGCGTATAAGAAGGCTCACGTGGCGTGGTTGCGGGCTTGGGTCGCCCACCTGAAGGAGATGGGCATCGATTACGACAGGTATGCCATGTATCCGGTCGATGAGCCCGGTCTTCGGGAAGGGCTTGTAGAACGTTATCTCTCTTACGCCAAGCTTGCGCGCGAGGCGGACCCAAACATCCTGATGTACACAGACCCGGTGGCGCGCATCCGCAAGGAAGAACTCATCGAAATGCTGTCGTATGTCGACATTTGGTGTCCCAACCGGAGTGGATTTCTGCTGGAAATCAATCGGGATAAGCTCGAGATCATCAAGAATTCCGGTGGGATTCTGTGGACCTACGAATGTCTTGGCAATGCGAAGCACCAGTCGCCATTGGGCTATTATCGCGGCCAATCGTGGCTTGCCTGGCACCACGGCCTTACCGGCATCGGGTTCTGGTCGTACTGCACCTCCAAGGCGGACCCGTGGTACAAGCCCAAAGGCACGCTCGACTACTTGATGGTCTACCAGGGCAATGGTGTCGTTCCCAGCAAGCGCTGGGAAGCCGTGCGTGACGGCATCGAGGATTACGATATGCTGGTGGCGCTGCGCAAGGCCGCGGAAAAGGCGAAGGCCGAAAACCGTGCCCCTGAAGCGGTTGCCAAAGCCGAGGCGCTTTTGACAGAGAAGGCCTCCGAAATCGCACGGTTCTGCGGATTAGACGAAGACGGGACTACGCCTGGAAAAGAAGGGCTACCCGGTGTCCGGAGGGTGGCGGATAAACGGTATGCTGCTGTCCAGGCCGTGCGGCGAGACATCGCGGAGTTGCTGGGGGTGCTGGGGCCGTGATCCGCGTGCGAAGAGTGTGAGCGAGTGAAGGGCTAGAAGGGATTGGAGACCTTCGGTCGAGGGAGTGTCATGGTCGGGAGACCATGACACAGCGGAGAAGTCTATTTATTTCGCGCCCGCCTGGTAGTTAGCGATGGCTTCGGAATTGAGCAGGTAACGGTTGTAAATTCGTAAGGCCTCGATCTTTCCGTTTAACGGCGAGGCTGTGTTGGCTTTGCTGTCGCCGTTTATGTCTTGGATGGCGGGGTCGAATCGCCCCCAACCGTACTGGCGGTGCGTGCCTCCGTCACACACGACGCCATCCACGACGAAGGTGATGATGTTGGGCCCGCCATCGACGATAATCGCGATGTGGTGCCGTTTGCCAGGCTCGATCATGGCGGGATCGGAGTCCCAGGCGCCCTGCTTCGCGCCGTCGGAGACGTCGATGCGGACCGTGCCGTTTTCAGTAGTGGTGAGGGCGATGCCTTTGCCGTCGCTGCGTGTGTCGAGGATGATTTGCCCCGGTTCGAGATTCTCGAAGGTGACCCAGAAGTCGATGGTGAAGCCGTCGTCTTTAAGCGAGGGCAGAGCGGGCATGTCGACTTCGCCGGTTGAGACTTGCGATAGATCAAGAATGAGACCT
>JAWODE010000457.1:0-3773 GCA_046483455.1 Candidatus Hydrogenedentota bacterium
TTGCGAGGTTTATCTATCTCGCGGCTTCGCGCCGACGTGAATATCTTGCCGATGCCCAAAGTGCGGTACTGACGCGTTATCCCGAAGGGTTGGCCTCCGCATTGGAAGTCATTGAAAACGACGGCCAACAGCTTGCGCGCATAAATCGTACGACGGCCCCTATGTTTATCTGCAACCCGTATAAGAAGGGCTTGTCGGCATCCGGGCTTATGCGCACCCATCCCCCGACGGAGGAGCGTATCCACATTTTGCGCAGCATGGCCGGGAATGCGTCCTACGCTGAATACCAGCGCGCATCGGAAAGCATAGGTGCGGCGGCGGGCGTGCCGGCCTCGGCACTGGCGGCCGGTCCAGGGCGCGCTATCCGCGAAGCCCAGCCCGAACCCCAGAAAGCGCAGAAGAAGACGCAGTGGCGTCAGGCGACCGATGCGTTGCGGAGTGCAAATAATTTCGCCTTCCTTACGTGTGCCTGCGGTTTGCGCCTGAAGCTGCCGCCCGACTTCAAGAAGGACAAGGTGAAATGTCCGAAGTGCCACCGCGAACTGGCTATCCCTGTGGCGGCGATGGCAACCGCCGGTGCGTTGGGCGATTCGCTGGAGAAGGCCAAGGCCACGCAAACCCCGCCCCCGGCTCCAAAACGGCGGAAGCAGGGCCAAACGGAGCCTCTCACGGTGAAACGGCAAGCCGGCACATGGACCACGTTCCGGTGTCCCTGTGGCCAGACAAACAATCTCTCGCCGAATCTGCAGGTTGATACGGTCAAATGCCGGCGTTGCGGCCGTACTATCCACATCCAGGACGCGGCGTAGGCGGAAGATGCGCTGCCTCGAAAATTCACCGTTCCGGCAGCCCCGTAGCCCCGCTAATCCCAAAAAATCCACCATCCTGGGAGACCCGTCCGGAGCCCCGCAGGGGCGACAGGCTATAGCCGGGGGCAAGGCGCGCGCTTGCGCGTGCCGCCGCCCCGGGATCACCGTCCCACACCCCGCAAGCCCTGAAAGGGCGGCAGAAACCCCGCATAGGCACCTGGCACTCATTTTCATCGTCTACGGGTGAGCCAAGGGCTCATGTTCCGCTGCCTCGAAAATTCCTGGCTCCTGCGCCGAGTGACCATGCAGGCTCGCGTAGTCACTATTACAATACAAGGAGCGCGGACGTGTCCGTCCGCGGTGATCTTACCGACGGGCAAGGATGCCCGTCCTCCTTTGCCGGACCGTGGCGGACCCAATTCTCCTGGTCTATGGGTGAGCCGGACGGCTCATTGCGCATGCCCGGTTATGGTGGGGTACCGCACGTGCCAGTGATCACCAGTTACCGGCACCCGTTGCGAAAAACGCCCACCATGCGATAGCATGAATAGTGGACGTGATTGAGGGATGAAGTAAGCGGTCAAAACCGGTAGTGGCAACCCGTGAAGAATCGCAATGGCACATGACGCGCTTGAAATCGATTATTTACCTGCACGCAAAGGCGCCAGCATGGTGTTGGGATTGACCGGCTGGATGAACGGCGGCGAGGTGTCGACCGGGACGGTGGAATACCTCATGGAACGGTTCGATGCCCAGCCCTTCGCCGAGATCAACCCGTCGCGCTTTTACATCTACAACTTCCCGGGCGGCATGGAGATTTCTTCGCTGTTCCGGCCTTATGGGGAGATTCAAGACGGGCTCGTTGTGGATTATGATGAACCTGTGAACCGCTTTTACGTGGCCGAAGAACAGAATCTGGTGTTTTTCGAGGGCAAGGAACCCAATTTGCGGTGGCCGGATTTCGCGGACTGCGTGTTTTCCATAGTCGAGCAGTGCGGCGTGAACCAAATTATATTCGTTGGAAGCGTGGCGGGCGTCGTGCCCCATACGCGGGCGCCGCGCTTGTACGGTTCCGTCTCCGACGACAAGTTTCGCTCGGTTTTGGACAATTTGGGCCTCGAACCCTCGAATTATGAAGGCCCCGCCAGCATAACGACGTACCTGACAGCTCTTGCAGGCGAGCGGGGGATTCAAATGACGACCGTGGTGGCGGAAATCCCCGCTTATGTGCAAGACCGCAATGTAAAATGTATTGAAGCGGTCACGCGCAAGCTGGCCGCGATGCTGGGGCTGAAATTGGACCTTGACGCGCTTCAGGAAGAAGCCACCGGATTCGAGCGGCGTCTTTGGGAGATGATGGAAGCGAAGCCCGAACTCACGGCCCTGGTCCGCAAAATGGAAGAGGCGTATGACAAAGAATATACGGGCTCGCAAATGGACGAACTCAAGAGCTGGTTCGAGAAACAGAATATCCGGTTGAATTAGGTAAAGAAATGCCGAGGTGGCGCTTAGGGTTGCCCTTCCTACTCCTAATATCTCTCCAGCCATAAGTAGGGATACGTGCCGCTCACAGTCTTGTTGCGGATTCTCCTCTCTTTGGGGCGAGGGAAGGAACAAGCGCGAGATTCGCGAAACTGCCTCATACGCGCCACACTTCGAGGATTAACTTGCCCTTGTATTCCGCGGGCCATTTGGGTCCCTCGTATATCTCGCCGGACGAGCACCGCGTCGTGATTCGTCCTTCGGGATCGGTATCCACGTGAAGAAAGATCGAGTGGGTATCTTTGCGAAAGAAATACTCGTATTCGTCGTGAAATTCCGGTGCCCAGCCCTCGCGTTCGAGAACCTTCTGGGCGCAGTCCAGCGCGTCGAACACGCCCCATTCGCGGAAGAGGAGCCAATAGGTGACGTGCTCATTCCGCAAATGTTTTGGAACGGCGGTAATAGGTTCGCCGATCTCGCTCAAATCGATCATGCGTAATTCCCGCACGTTGCCGCCCCCGCAGCCCACTTTTTGGAACTCCGAAGGCCCTACACCTATGCAACCCTTTTTTGCATTCGGAATTCGGGCCATGTGTCACTTTACCACCGGATTCCAGACGGGTCAAAAAACATTATCGGTCCTCCTCACGGAAAGTATCGCCGAAACGGAAGGTTTGGGCCCCTTGTATTCCGAATGTCCGCCTTTATGCCGGGTATCTGGTGCCCCAGACGCCCGGCATAAGCTCGGCCGCGACTTCTGAAGAATTCTTCAGCTTACGCGGAGTAGGGATCGCCGGGCTTGCTCCAGGCGGAACCAGCGCTTACTTGTCGTCCAGCGGATAAAGCACCTGCTGTACTTCAGGGTCGTCGAAATTCTTCATGGTGACGACCGTGACGCCCGTATCGATGTGCTCCTCGACGGGCCGGCCTTCCAGGTGGTCCACGGCGGCTTTCACGCCTTCGTAGCCCATCATGTACGGGTTCTGCACGACTAGGGCCTGGATAACGCCTTCCTTGAGGGCGTCGATTTGCTCGTCGGAGGCATCGAAGGCGACGAGCTTGATCTCGCCCGCCTTGCCGTCGGCGCGAATGGCCTGGGCGGCCCCGATGGCGCCGCCCTCGTTGGCGGCGAAGATGCCGTCGAGTTCCGGGTGGGCGGTCATCATGTCCTGAGTGACGTTCATGCCCTTGGTGGCCTTGCTTTCGCTGTAGAGGGTGGCGACCAGCTTGATATCGGGGTACTGTTCGATGGCTTTTTTGAACCCTTGCTCGCGCATCTCGGAGGTGGCGGCGCCTTTGACGAAGGGGATCAACCCGACTTCGCCCTTCTCGCCAATGAGTCGCGCAAGTTCATGGCCGGCGGCTTTCGCCCCGGCATAATTTCCAGATATAACAAATATGAACATCCCCATCGCAAATAAAATCCAGAGGAGGTTTCTTTGAAGTGTTATTTTAGTACTAATATTGATATTTAAAGAGAGA
>JAWODE010000464.1:0-5239 GCA_046483455.1 Candidatus Hydrogenedentota bacterium
CCGGCTTCAGGTCCCGCCATTTCCGCTTGACCGGATCGTAGGCGAACGTGGTGTCCATGTAGTACACCACCTGCTTGTTCAGCGCGTCCCATTGCACATTGTGGCGGACACCATTCCGCAGGCCCATTACCGGGCGATGAAGGCGGTGTGGGAGCAAGGACTCCCCATCCGCACGGAGTATGACCGCAAAGACGCGAAGGGCGAGTACATCGACCCGCCCAGCCGCGACGCGCGCGTGCTCATCGAGGTGAAGAATCCCTTCGGGCAACCGCGTTTCCCGCCGCTTTCGTTCTGCGAGATCGGGACCTATGTTGCCGAGATCATGGGCATCAAGGACCATATGGTCGTGCCCATGGACAAACTCAAGGAGGCGCTTTCCGGCGAACTTTCGGCCAAGGAATGGCCCTACACGTATCACCAGCGCTTGTTCGCCCACCCGGACGTGAACGGCGACACCGTCGATCAGATGGCTATGGCTATTGAGCGCGTTGCGAAAACACCGTATTCGCGCCGGGGCGTGGCGACCACTTCGGTCCCCAACATCGACGCGTACCTGAAAGAAGACGTGCCGTGTCTGCGCGAAGTGCAGTTGCGGTGTCCTGAAGATGCCGACGGCAACCTGGTCCTTAACATGAATACCATGTGGCGCTCGCGCGACCTTTACAAGGCTTGGCCGGACAATGTCATCGGCATTACGTTTCTGCAAAGCGTTGTAGCAAAGCAGATCGCAGGGAAATCCGGGCGGACGGTGCATGTGGGCAGCTATGCCGACTACAGCTCCGCGATGCATATTTACGGGCAGGACTTCGGCGCGGTCGGCGGGGACGCGGAACGCGGACTGCAGAGCTTTTTCGACACGTTCGACGAGGATTCCTACCTGGCGCGATCGCTCTCGAGTGAACAGGCCTCTGAGATGCTGGTGTTGCCGCAATTGCGTGAATTGATATCGGAACGGCTTGTCGAACAGTGGCGTTTCCCCGAAGAAGCGGTTACATTGGGCAAGCAACTCATCGCGGACATCGAATCCGGCGCGCTATCGGCATAAACGAGCGGGCCGCCCGGACCATAGGCACTCGGGCGGCCTTCGCTTCAAAAAGAGCGCTACATTTGATTCTACTCGGTTATTCGTTGTCGAGCTCTTTAATCCGAATCTTGCGCCAAGCTACCTCGTAAGGTCCCCGGTCGCCCACACCGTGCACCTGAAGACCGATGAAGCCCTTCGGATGGGATTCGTATTTTTCTTCATCGACAAGGTTCTCGATTTCCTTGCCGTTGATCCAGGTCTGAATCCGCGGTCCCTTGGCGACAATGCGGTACTTGTTCCATTCGCCGTCTTTGAAGGCTTTGGTGGGGATCAGTTCATCTTCTGGGGTCATCCAGCCCCCGCAGGCCTCGCCGTAGATATAGCCGGACTCGGCGCCGTTTTCGCCACTGGCTTCGATCTCGATCTGCGGACCGTTGACGCGACCGAATTTCTGATCGCCTTTGGGCTCGCGGGTCTTGGAACGGATTTGTACGCCCGAATTGAGTTCGTTATCGAGAAGATTGACTTCGAACTGCAACTCGAAGTCGCCGTATTCTTTTTTGGTGCATAGGAAAGAATTGGGGCTTCCCTTAGTGGTTTTGCCAATTATCGCGCCGTCTTCCACGCGATACGTGGCCGTACCGTTCTTCTGAATCCAGCCCTCGAGCGTCTTTCCGTCGAAAAGGCTTTTCCATTCGTCTTTCTCTGCTTCCTCGGCAGCGGCCGCGGTGAAAGACAAGGCAAGGACCAGCAAGGTTCCTACAGCCAAAACACGGTATCTAGACATGACAATCTCCTTTCTTGGTTTCGGATTGACTGTTCTTCAAACGGGACGGTCGATCTGTTGAAAATGTCCTTGGCTCATTCGAATCCCGCGAAAAACAGAAACTGACCTGATGGTTTGCGTTGCAAACCGGGGTCTGTGCCGCCTGTTTTTCGCGTTTGCGATGCATTGGCAGGAGTCTTTCAACAGATCAACACTAACCCTTTGTTCCCAATCCATTGCACGCTTTTTCGTGCTTGTTTGGCCATGTTCGCAGCATATCACGTTGCGCGCGGAAAAACCCACAAGAGGGCTGTTGAAGGAGGGTGCTCGAAGACGTATTTCCGTCCGGACCAAGCGATTGAACCGGTCGTGGCTCCGGCTTGTACTGGCAGGTGAGACCAGGGGGGGTGAGGTGGGGGCCCCTTTGGACTTCGCGACAGTCGAAGTGCTTTAAGTGTTCGAGACAGCGTCTCGTCGTTAAATGGGTGTTTCGTTGAAAAACCCAAAGCCACCCTTGAGGCGGCCCGGGGTCTCCTGGATTGCCATGGTCAGAGACTTTGGATGCGCGGTTTGCCGAGCAAGTCAAGGATTATGAACCACACTGCCTCGACAGGGTTGCGAGGAACTATCGCGTATCTCGGCGTTGTGATTGATCTTATGTGCTTCTTCATCTCAGTGCCTCCTTGGGTTCGGGCTTCCGTTCGCACATAGGCATACCTCCCTGTGCACAAAACTTTACTGGCCAATGCGCGCTATGTCACACCATTCGGCCACGGGGTCGCACTTGAATAACGGTTTCTTAATCTAAGAACCGCGGACAGTGACGAACTATTTCCAGTCTCTCGCACGCTTTTCCGCAACGCCGTTCCCGCGTTGGGTCATACCCCCGCGTGAAACTCACTTCTCCTGGTTGAAGAGCCAGCGAATTACTTTTTTGTCTCGGTAGGCTTGGTCCCAGGAATTGTGGCCGGTGTTTTCAAACTCGGCATACCGAATATTGCCCCCGGCCTGTTTGACGGCCTCGACCATCTTGCGTGATTCCTCGGGGTTGACGGTTTCATCATCCGCTCCGTGGAATGCCCAAATCGGCACCTTGGCGAGAATGGGAGCGTCTTTGACGTTGCCGCCCCCGCAAATCGGCATCAGGGCGGCCCAGCGGTCGATGTGCTGCGCCCCGTACTGCCACGTTGCGTACCCGCCCATGGACAAGCCAGTCAGGTAGATACGGTCCGGGTCGATGTTGTACTCCTCGCGGGTGAGGGCGTAGGCGCGTTCGACGTCCTCGATCGCCTTGTCCCACCACACGCCTTTGGGGCACTGCGGCATGACCACGATTGCCGGGAACCGCTTGGCATTACGCCGAATGGCGCTGGGCAGGCCTACTTCGGTCTGGAGGAGCCCGTCATCGCCGCGTTCGCCCGCTCCGTGCAGAAATACAATCAGGGGCCACGCCTTCGAGGGGTCGTAATTGCGCGGCACGTACACCGCATAAGGGCGTTCTTCCCCACGTACCTCGATGGTCTTATTCAAGAATCCTGTGGGGATGCCATATTCCTCGGCGATTTTTCCCGACATGGTGGTCGCGCATCCTCCTATTGCTGAGGCGGTTACAAAGAAAACTGTCGCAAACGCAATTTGTTTGGTCATTTTTTGCCCCCGACATCGCGTTATGTGAAAACATTAAGACACAGCCTCTCGGGGCCGCCGGCATTAAGCCGATGATTCCAGTGAAAGAAACCATAGCAAAACGGCGCGTCGCGGACAATGAAGAACGCAGGCGTAACCGTAGACGGCGCTCTGCCTTCCATTGACACGGTTTTTCGGGACGCGTACACTCGATACATAGTCAATCGGCCGCTGGGTCCATATTCTGAGGTTGTGTGATATCGAGCAAGCGAAAAGGAGGCTCCATGCGTGAAATGGATATTCTGGGAGTCAGTTTTACGGAAGAGCATCAGCCGCCGGTGGTGCTTTTGCGCCATGGGGACCGTGTATTACCCATCGTCGTGGGCCGTGCCGAGGCGCAGGCCATTCACACCGGTATGACTCACCAGGATCTCGGACGGCCCATGACGCATGACCTGATCTGCAATCTCTTGGCAGGACTTCGCGGTGAACTCAAGTCGGTAACCATTTACAAATTAGAGAACGAAACATTTTACGCTCATCTTAATGTCGAGCAGCAGACCCTCGAGGGGCAGGTTGAACAGGTACTGCGCATCGATTCGCGCCCAAGTGACGGCATTGCGATCGCCAGCCGGGTCGGTTGCCCCATTTACGCGGCCGAAGAAGTGCTCGAGGTCGCGGGGCAGGACGTGGCAAATCTGGGACCCGCCGATGACGAAGAAGAGGAAGACGACTTCTAAAAAGACGTGCGCGGGAAATGCTAAGAGAAAGCGTTTAGAACCACGTCGGCCAGCGGTCCCCATGCCGCGGCCACGGCGGCGAGCAACGCGGCGGCGGTGAGCACGTGGGGCACGATGTGTTTCCCCGGCACCTGAAAACACTTGGTGTAGATGGCGCATTGTGCGCCCAGCGTCACGCCTCCCGCTACCATGAACGCCGCTCCCAGCCATGACCAGGGGGGTTCGCGTCCCGGAAGGTATAGGATTCGAAACGGCCCTTCCACCCATGCCGCCTTTGACCACCAGAATCCCCACTTCCAGTACCAGGCTGCCACGGTAAGCAGAATCCCTCCTATCGCCAAATGCGCGCTGCATAAGGCAAAACGCTTGAGCGTTTCGGTGTAACTGCTCTTGAATCCGCCAAAAAACGATGAAGTCAGGAACAACAGCGAGACCCATAACACGCCGGCCGCCGGCACCAGCAACAGGAGCGTCCAATCGTCGAGTCCAACGGGGAGCGGCCCGTTAAAGCGCATGGCCAGAAGAGAAGCGGCTGCTTCAGGGGTCGGCAAGGGCCACTCAGAACGCCCGAAGCGTGTGAGGTAGTGGTAGGCCCCGACCGCGAAGCCCAGTCCAACCCACACCCCCAAGGCGATGGCGGCATTTTTCAACATCTCACGTGGAATGTTCATCGCGCATAAAGTAACGGGCGCTGCATCTGGAAAGCAAGAACTTCGCGCGTCGTTCGGGAGCGGAAAACTTATACAACCTTCTTCAACATGGCGATCTCGGGGACATGCTTCCCGCAGTCCTCGGTGGCCCGGGTATCCGCGGTATGTACCGGTAGTTTGTAGCTCCTGCGAAAAATTACTTGTCAAACGGGTTTGTTTAGCGTATTTTAATCATAATTATGATAGATATTTTGGATGTGGGGAATTCATAAGATGAAACATCGTATTCGAAAGGCTTTATCGCGTCCTGGGAGTATTGTACTGGCGGCGGTGTTGGCGCTGGTACTGACGGCTGTGGCTCTGGGCACAGGCTATCAAATTGACGATTGGTTACAACACCTCAAACTCTCGAAGGAGACGTCCCCCTTCGCAG
>JAWODE010000600.1:0-11520 GCA_046483455.1 Candidatus Hydrogenedentota bacterium
ACGGCTTAACTGTTGTTATCTTCTTACACCTTGGAGTAGTTAACCAATCCGATGATTTCTTATCTTGTTTTCTAAGAAACTTATATCCTTCATTACACCATTTCTTCATGGTATCTATCCCATGCTTTCCAAAAGCATCTATGATACCAGATTGTGATACTCCTATTCTCCTGTTCTTTCCCATAACTGCATTTGTTTCAGGCCAGTGAGTATTTACCAGTGTTACCGACTTAGCGTATAAATACGCCCTTTCCAGCCCGTCCATAAAACCACCGCGGACGGTTACGTCCGCGCTCGTTGTAAAAACTTGTAATGACCGCGGGGGGCGGCGGTCCCACACCGGACGAGTTTTCGAGGCAGCGCCACACGGACAAACACGGACGCACACGGCGTGGCCCTGATGGTTTCGCGAGGAGTCGGTAGGCCGGGTTCTTACCGTCATTGCTGCGTAAGCGGGCATCAAGGCGGATTGGAAAATGCGCCGCCCGTTACGGCGTGCGCCTGAAACCGCTTGAGAGCGAATAGGGGTTTTCGAGACAGCGAACCAAAAGGCTCGCTGCGGCAACGGAGGACGGGCTTTCCATCCCGTCGTTAAGACCACCGCGGACGGTTACGTCCGCGCTCCTTGAAGGGGTCGAACATCACCGCAGATACTTTCCATCGAACTCAAACAATGCCTACAGCGCGCCTTCGAGTTTCCACCTCTCGTCGGGGGTGCGGGCGCGGGCGAGGCAGTCGCGCACTTGTGCCACGACGTCGGGGTGCTGGTCCGCGATGTTGTTGTCCTCGTGGATGTCTTCTTCGAGGTTGTAGAGCTCTACGGGGGCATCCGGATTCTGCTTGAGGCCCTTGCGGACGCCTTTCCATTTGCCCATGCGGACCGCCTGCGCCTGGCCGCGCTCGTGGAATTCCCAGTAGAGGTATTCGTGGGGTTTTTGGGGACGTCCGGCGGCGCGTTCCCCCACGAGCGTGGGCACGAAGGAGATGCCGTCCAATCCCGCCGGTGTCGAAGCGCCTGCGAGTTCGCACGCAGTGGGGAGGAAATCCCAGAACGCCCATACGTGGTCGCTGACCAAGCCGGGTTCGATGGTTCCGGGCCACCAGGCCATGCCGGGTTCGCGGATGCCACCTTCATAGAGGTCGCGCTTGTAGCCGCGAAGGGGTCCGGAGCTGTTAAAGAACGCGGGGTCGGCGCCGCCTTCCTTGTGGGGGCCGTTATCGCTGGTGAATATGACCAAGGTGTTTTCGGCGAGGCCCATGTCGCGTAATTTATCCAGCAGCGCGCCGATATCGCGGTCCATGCGGGTGATCATGGCGGCGTGACCCTTTTGGGGCTCCGGCCAGTCTTCATCGGCGTAAATGCCGTAGTCGGGGACCTCCATGCCTTTCTTGCCCGCCTCGTTGTTCGCGTGGGGGATGGTGTAGGCAAGATAGAGGAAGAAGGGGTTGTCTTTGTTGCGGTCGAGGAAGGCGTGGGCTTCTTTGGTGAAAAGATCGTGGGAATATTGGACCTTTTTCTCCGAAACTCCGAAAGGTTTTTCGGCATCCACGTTGTCCAGGAAATACTTTTCCTCGTTTTTCCACACGAACTCGGGATAATAATTGTGGGCCCGGCCCTGGTGGAGGTATCCGAAAAAGTAATCGAAACCTTGCCGGTTCGGGATGCCCGTGCTGTCCTGCCGGCCGCAGCCCCATTTGCCCACGAGACCCGTGCGATAGCCTGCCTGTTTCAGCAATTCCGCGACGGTGATGTCCTGGGGTTCGAGCGGTATGCCGCCGTTGCCGCGGATGCGCGCGTGGCCCGTGTGCAGTCCGGTCATGAGGCAGCAGCGGGACGGCGCGCAGACGGTGCTCCCCGCGTAGGTTTGGGTGAAGCGGATGCCCTCGGCGGCCATGCGGTCGAGGTGAGGCGTTTTAATGGTCTCCTGACCGTAGCACCCGAGGTCGCCGTAGCCGAGGTCGTCGGCCAGTATGAAAATGATGTTTGGCCGCGGTGGTTTTTGGGGGGTCGGCTCGCCCGCCGAGGCGCAGCTCGTTGAGGCGGCGACAAAGCCCGCACCGACCGCGAAACCCATACGCGCAAGCATTTCCCGACGACTTATTGGTGACATAAAACCCCCTCGTGGTTGTTGCTCCCGTTTATTTGCCTCCCATTGTACGCGCGAAAACCTGTGATGCCAAGCGGGGCGGTGCACCCCGAATCATCGTCATTCCTGCGCAAGCAGGAATCCAGAGGGCTGGGGGGACATGCCCTGTGCATGGTCACTGGACCCCTGCTTTCGCAGGGGTGACGGAAAAGTGAAAGCCGTTAACATCCGCACACACAGGCCCGCCTGAATTCCTAACTCTGGTGTGGGACCGGTCTTGACAGCCGAACGATCGCGTTTCACGCTTCGAGCGATTAGAATATATTAGAAGATACCGGGTATTTATGAACATGGGACATTAACCAAGGGATGCTTACCGTGCAAAAGCGGACGCGCAGAGCACTTATTTGGCTGGCGCTCATATTCGCAGTGGGTGTGGGCGCGGTCGTCGTGATTGGCATGACGGCGTCCCGGCGCGACAGCGCGGCGGCCCGGCGCTTGCGCGAACACGGTCAGGCGGCTGTGGCGCGGTATGAGGCGCAGTTTCCGGGCGAAAAGGCTCCCGTTCAGCCGACGCCCGGTGCCAGTGCGGAGAGCGACGTACCCTCTGCAGCACCTTCTACTGAGGAGGAGGAAGACCGTTCATCGGCTTCTCCAGCCGCGTTCATCCTTTTTGAGAAACTCAGGCAGGAGGTTGAGTCCCTCGAGGCAGAAGAAGACCAGGACCTTCAGAAATTGCTGGAAAAAGACTGGTCCGAGTGGACCGAGGACGATTTTCGCAGGCTTGCCGAATTCCTGGGGCCGCATGCAGACCTCGTGGAAGAAATTCGAAGGCTCGCGAGACTTGGGGAACCCGTGTACCGCGTGGACCTGTCGGAAGGCTACGAGGCGGAATTGCCTCACCTGGCGCCGTTGCGCAATATGGCCCGTTTGCTGTCGCGCGATGCGGCCCTGCGGGTTCGTGCCGGAGACCTGGAAGGCGCGATGGAGGATTACCGCGCGATTATCGGGCTCAGCGAGACGCTGGTCGAGGAACCCCTTATCATTTCCCAACTCGTGCGGATCGCCATGACGCAGATCATGTTCGAGAGCATGGGCACCGTATTGCCCCCCGGACAAGTGAGTTTCGACGAGGCGCGAGCCTTTGTCGCGGAAACAGCGGATTTTTACCATCGCGAAGCCCTTGTGGATGCGCTGCTTGCCGAAACTACCTTTGGTTTTCGTGCTATGGACGAATACTACGGGGGTGCAGAGCCCGTGGCCTTTGATATCTCCGATTCCACAGTGGCCAACATGTTTTTGAGTGTTCTTTACGATGCGTCCATGGCAGATATCATGCTGACGACTGACCAACAAGATTACAGCGAGTTCATGGAGCGGCTTAGCGAAGCGGCGAAGGCCCCGTACTACGAAACGTGGAGGGAACTCGAGGCCATCGAGGCGGATTTGGACGATGCTTCTGGGCTTCTTGCTCCGGCATTTGTGGTGGCTTTGACAAGGGTCCCAATCGCTCAAGCGCGCAACGAGGCGATGCTCGATCTTGTCCGCATCGGCTTGTCTCTAGAGGCACAGTATGCCGAAACCGGCAGCTATCCGGATAATCTCAACGCAGTTGCGCGCGATCTCGGCGGAACGGTGCCGGTCGATCCTTTTACGGGCGAATCGTATGTCTACAAACCCGATGGCGACACCTTCACCCTGTACAGCGTCGGCCAAAACGAGCAGGACGATGGTGGGCGCTTCAATTACCGCGAAGGCGACATTGTCTGGCGCGGTGTCAAGGAAAAGCTCGAGTAGCCGCCGCACACGAGTATCCCGTACGTCTTATAGGTCCTATGGGACGCATAAGACGAATAGGTTTTTATTTCCTGTGGCTTTGGCGTTTCCTTACGCAGTGGGGGCGCTTATACAAAATCCCACACGGACCCGGGTACTGCGTCTTTTTTGAAAGAGTCTTCGGAGTGTCCCCGGCCAAGGGGCTCGGCTGGAATGTGAAACGCCGCCTCGCCCGATGCGGGAGCTTCCGATTGGCGGAGTTGAAACAATTCCTCGACGCCGGCCTCCAATGCCGCGGCGAGATTCAGCACAACCGCGATAGAGGGATTGAGCCGGCCTTTTTCGATGGCAATGATGCTCTGGCGTGTGATTCCGACGCGCTCAGCCAGGGCGGTCTGGGTGAGACCGCGGGTCTTACGCCAATCCCGGACGTTGTTGCTAAGAACGGTGTCTGCCATGTGTAAAGGATAGCTGACATTTGCCCGCTCGTCAAACGCAGCATAGGCGCACGCGCCGATTTGTCTGAGCGGCTGCCTGTGTCAAACGATGGGATGGTCGAAATTGGAAGTGTAAGGGAGCGCCCTGTCCGAGCTTCGCACTTGGCGCGTGACACCGCCGGGAAACGAGGGTGCTTCAAAATGCGCCACGAATAGGTTTTTTCAAAATGAAACGTTTACAGTCGTGAAACAGAAGAGAAACATGTTGATGAGCAAGCGTTTGCTTTTGAAGTAGAAATGGAGGGGTGCATGACTCATCGTATTTACGGGGGTGAAGCGCATTCCAGCGATTTACGACAGCCCTTTCTATTTGGTGAGACACTTGTCGAGGTATGCTTCCGGAAGATCATCAACACCACGTGCAAGCAATCGGATTCCAGCCGGCAACGAGGAATGCTCGAACTGTTATCAGGCAATTGCCCTCGGCCTCTACTCGTCGTACAAAACTGTGTAAAAAGCGGCTTCTATGTTTCTCCAAAATTTCTAAATCGGAACGCTTTCGCGTTCTTGGCAGGCCTGAGTGAAACACGCATGAAACAGCAAAGGGGTCTTGGCTATCAAGCAAGTACGCCCAAAAACAGGGCCGATTTCGGTACGCTTGCTCGCGGAAAATGAAGTGCTGCGACGACTGAATGTTAAAGTAAAATTCTTGAGGCCGAAGGGACGCATTCGGGTTTGGCTCTTAGAGCACATGTCGGCAAACAGTCACGAGAAAAGTGGCGTTCTGGAGAACATGTCCTGGAGGCGGCTATTGGTTTGGTTAGTACGATGCTCACCTTGATCAGAGAAGCTATTTAATTGTCGCTGATTTTATCCACTTGACAAGGCTACTAACGGTTGCTATATACCTTTTTGTAAGAAGAGGCGCCTGAGTCAAATACCAAACGCGGACAGAACAGGCAGGGCAGGGCTGAAAAGCCATAGCGTCGGGAAGCGTCGCGAGAATCCTGTTCGGGGGTGCTGACGCAGAGGGAGGGGAAGCACATGTCTTTCTTTAGCAACCTTAAGGGTCGTTATAAGAAAAATCTTAAGCGGGATTTTATGTATGCAAAGTGCGTCAATTGTGGAAGTATGAATACGACGTGGCACTTTAACGGGTTCCGTGTAATTTTTCAGTTTTTGCGAGTTGTCGCCTGTCTGTTTGCATATGGGATGGCCCTGGCGATTGTCGTAGTGCCGAGTTTGTTCTTTGCAACAGTAATCGGGGCTCCAATCGGGATCATCATTGGCGTGGTATTCTTGCCCGTTTTGGGTGTCTCTTTGGTGTTTAAATGGATAGTTTCTCTCGTATTGAAAAGCTTCGTTCCCTACACGTGCAATGATTGTGGCTTTAACTCCAAGAGCGGGCAAGCGGGAGGCACCGTATATCAGGTGCGTGTAGAACCTTCCGCCGGACCTGTCCCCGCGCCGGCTGCGCAAGGCGTCGAGGTCCGCGATACCAAGGCTGGACCAGGCCCAAGTACGGCACACGTTCAAGAAACGAAACCCGTTTCGGCCGGCAAGACGCAACAACAGGATTCAGCGGCAGACATTGCGCGAAAGGCCCACGAAGCCGTGAAAAGAGGGGAATATACTGAAGCGGCCAAGCGCTATACCCACCTGATCCATAACGGCCACCAAAAGCCGAGTCTCTATTATGCTTTGGGGTATTGTTACTATAAATTGGGCCGCCATGGTGAGTGCCATTCTTTACTTCAGAAAGCGGCCACGGAAGGCCACGAGCCCGCCCAGAAGCTCTTGGAGAAATTGCAAGCAAGGGGTAAGATCGTTCGGGAAAACGGCTGAGCCTGCATAGCCGCGCGGCATGCCAGGCGTGTTGAACCCCCGGACCCCTGACGCAAAGTCAGGCGCTGGGTGTTGCCGGGAAACCCACAACGGTTTTCCGGTAGCGCCGAGGAATTATGGCAGCCCGCGACATCTGCGCAGTTTTTTGGGGTCTATTTGTCCGGATTAGGGGTCTCTCTCAGAGGCTTGGCGCGATGATGTTTGCTTGTTATACTGGCTCGGGCCGTAATGAATAATGAAGGGAGCCTCCATGATTACGAGAGACGTCAGGCCTATCGTTGGTTTCTCTTTCGTCTTTATTTTTGCTTTTGGCGCGGCAGCTCAACCGGACATACCGGTGCCCGACCCGGAAGCACCGCTGCACGAGCGCATCACACAGTGGGACGCACTCCTCCAGGAATACCATTTCCACGACGATATTGTGCAGGCGCAGGTCATCTTTCCACCGTTTGGCGAGGACCGGCCCATCACAGGGAACCACGAGGATGCGGCGGGGCGGACGGGCGTTTTGCTGGCGGCATACAGCCACCGTTACGCGGTTACGAAGGACCCGGCCCACCGCGCGGCGGCCGACCAGCTGATGCAGGGTATCTTAAACCTCGAGCGCGTGACGGGTGTCCCGGGCTGCGTAGCGCGGAGCTTGTACAAGACGGATAAGCCGTTGTGGCACGAACAGGCCTACTTCTTCCCGAATGAGTGGCACGACTCGAAGACCATGCCGGGCTACCGATGGGTGGGCGACCTCAGCAGCGATAAATTCACCGATTTCTTCTATGGCGTCGGTACGTACTGGGAAATCTGCGCGGATGAAGAACACAAGCAGACCGCCGCGGATTTCCTCGATCGGTTCGTCGGACGCTGTGTGGATTACAACTTCAAGCTGGTCGACGTGGACGGAAAGATGACGCTGTGGGGCAATTTTTGCCCGGATTTGCCCCATGAGAACCTCAACGCTCTCGAGATGCTGGCCGGGCTCAAGACCACCTACAAGGTGACCGGCAAGGCCCGCTACCGCGCGGCGTATCACATGTTGATCGACCGGTATCACTACGACGACGAGGCCATTCTCGCCAAGATGCTCTGGCCCGAGGAATGGACGGTCCCGTGGGACGACAACCTCGCCGCGAAATCGTATTACATGCTCATGCGGTTCGAGGACGATCCCACGCTCATGCAGAAATACCGGATGTCCATCAACCGGCACTATTTCGCATGGAAGGACTACGAATTCCGCTACGGCGCCGTTCCGTTCTATTTTATGCTTTATCAGTTACTTACGGGCGAAGAGGTGGTGGAAGGCCGCGTGGTCGAGGCCATCAAGAATATGCGCGCCGGCCACCGGACCCTGAAGAACTTCACGAAAGAGACTCCTGAAGGGCCGAAGCAGGTCGAGTCGTTTGAACAGGAGATATCGGTCGACGTGATTCGCAATTACTGGTTTGGGCGGTATTACGGATTCATCGATCCCGCGTGGTAGGAGGGGAAAACAGTCATGAATGAATGGCGGTTCACCATCTGGACGGTTGTCGCGGCCATAGCGCTGGTGGGCGCGGGCGCAGGCTTGCATGGAGACGAGGAGGACGCACCGATACCGCCCGACGGCATGGTGTACGTCCCGGCGGGCCCGTTCATCATGGGGAGCGAATATGGGGATGCCGACGAAACGCCGAAACATATGGCGACCACCGGTGCGTATTTTATCGACAAGTACGAGGTAAGCAACGCGCAATTCCAGGAATTCGATCCGAAGTTTACGTTCAAAGAAGGCCGCGAGGATTTTCCGGCAATTGTCACTTGGCACGAGGCGGCGGCCTACGCGAAATGGGCCGGCAAACGCCTTCCTACCGAAGCGGAATGGGAAAAGGCCGCACGCGGCACCGATGGCCGTACGTTTCCCTGGGGCGAAACCCACGACCCCACCTTTTACAACTGGGATGAGTCGTACTCCCGCGGCGGGTCCCCGGCGAAACCCGAGAGCCCCTACGGCTGCATCGACATGGCGGGCGGCGCATGGGAGTGGACGTCCGACTGGTATAAACCCTATGAAGGCAACGACATCCCTTGCGAGGCCTACGGCGAGACCAACAAGGTGATGCGCGGGGGCGCGAGTTTCAACAACGTCGCCATGATGCGGACCACCCACCGCTATTACCTCCCTCCCGACATGACCGGCGGCTACTATGTCGGCTTCCGCTGCGTGAAAGACGTCGAATGATGGGAGGAACACTGTGAGCGCGCCGTCCCCCTGCTCCAACTGAACGGTATCTGGGCGCGAAACTTGTAAATCAGAACCGGTTTGATTATTGTTCCGAGGGACGAGGGGATCCTGTATCTCTCCACACATAAGTACAGGCCGTGGGATTGCGTTTGGCAAATCCGGGGTGATTGCCGGCGGGTTACCGTGCGGTTGGCGAGGAGCCGATATGCTTGAATACGAGAAATCGCTCTACTGGCTTATGGCACTTAATATCGTGGCGGTGGCGCTGTTAGGGGTGGCTTGCGAAGGTCTTGTTCAGCCGTTCCACGGCTTCTTGCGTGTACAGCAGCATCCAGCGCGTCTTATTAGCGATTTCACCGTGGCCGGGGGCATCGGCGGCACGCTCCTGAACGTCGCCGTGATGGGGTTCATCGCGCTGGCACTGGTATGGATGACGGACGTCCGCCTTTCAGGGCCCACCATTGCCGCCATTCTAACTATCATGGGCTTCAGTTTTTTCGGGAAGACGCCTGTCAACACAGCGCCTATTATTCTCGGGGTCTATCTGGCTGGCAAGCTGACCGGAAAGCCGTTTCAGAACTTCATCATAATCGCACTTTTTGGCACTGCCCTGGGTCCCCTGGTGACGTATCTCGTTTACGAGGCTGGATTTACGGGCATCCCGGCCCTTTTGGTGGGTTTAGTGGGAGGCACCGTCACTGGCCTCGGGCTTCCTGCTCTTGCCGTGGCCATGCTTAAACTGCATCAAGGGTTCAATCTTTACAATATAGGGCTTACCAGCGGCTTTTTGGGATTGTTCGCGGCTTCCTTCTTCATTGCGGCGCAACGGGAGATGAATGTCAACGTCGTCTGGAATGACAAACCGGCATTCAGGTTGATTGTGCTGGTGCCGGGGATGTCGGTTCTGTATGTCGTATGGGGCGCGCTTATGGACGGCCGGAAGACCCTCGCAGGCTTGCGGGAGATCATGACATTGTCCGGTCGTTTGCCGAGCGATTTCATGGATATGGTGACCCCCGGGGCATCGTTGGTGAATGCCGGCCTTCTTGGGCTGGCCGGGAGCCTTTATCTTTATGTGATCGGGGCGGATTTCAACGGGCCGACGCTGGGCGGCCTGCTTACTGTCATGGGATTTGCCACGTTTGGAAAGCATCCCCGCAACTGCTGGCCGGTAGCCGTCGGGGTAATCGCAGCGACACTGATATTTGGGAAATCGCTTACCGCACCCGGGCCTGTGCTCGCCCTGCTCTTCAGCACGACCTTGGCTCCCCTGGCCGGAGAATATGGGGTGCTTATCGGAATGGCTGCCGGTTTCACGCATCTGATAATGGTCGAGCGCACGGCCGCGTGGCATGGCGGTCTGGATTTGTACAATAACGGTTTTGCGGGAGGACTTACAGCGACATTCTTCGTGGCCATTATCGAGTGGATAGACTCGAACAGAACCAAATAGAAGCGTATAGTGGAACAGGGCTTGTTCGGCACCTCGCCGGCAAGCCATGACGGCCCGTTCCGGTGCGTGCCATGCGGGCACGCCACCCCGGGCTATTGCACTGCCCGGTGCACCGAGGGATACGATGAAAACGAAAGAATATGTGCTGCACCTGCTTGGAGAAATCTCGAATTTCGTGTTGGAGTGCCACCCCTCGCGAATGGTTATCTCGCTGCATCAGGAAGCAGACGGGCTGCATCTATGCGTCATGGATGATTGTAACCGGTCGGACGAAGAGTTGGCTGCGATGATCGCCGCGCTGGATGCTTCGGAGCGGCCGGAGTTGGCGGAATACTACGGTTCGATGGGGGGGACTGATCTGGTGGGTGAAGCCCGCCTGAATTTAATAGGCTGGCAAGTCAAGCATGCGGAAGTCACTCGGGCCGAAGGCGGCACGAAGATAGACTTGTGGCTCGGCGGCGAACGCTTTGACCCGACCCAATTCAACATACCCCAAAAAGAAGACGGCTGCCCGCCTACGCCTGAAAAGTAAGGCGTCACAGCATAACAGCGCTTACTGCAAGAGCGGGCTTTGTTCGGTGGCGTATTGCTCTTCGATTCTGGCGTGGTTCTCGCGGATTTCCTTGGTGCGTTGCTCGAGCTCCTTTGCCTCGTCGACTCTGCCGACGCGGTGCAGGGCTTGGGCGTACTCCTCGTAACAGGCAGCTGTCTGGGGATGGTGCATGCCGAGGTTCTCGACGCGGATGGCGCAAGCCTTCTCATAGAGAGGAACGCTTTCCTCGTCGCGATCTTCAAAAGCGTACAAACGCCCGAGCTCGACCAGCGTATCGGCCATGGCGGGATGGTTGCGGCGGCGGGCGAGGATGTGGATCTTGCGGGCCCGTTCAAGAAGCGATTCAGCGCGAACCGCGTCGCCCTGGAGGCGGTAGTAGGCGGCGAGGCCGTTGAGGGCGCGCGTAACGCCGATGTCGGTCTGATCGCGTATTAAAATGAGGAGGGCGTGGCGGTAAAGGCGCTCGACCTTGTCGTATTGTCCCTGGGCGTACCGGAGGTCGGCGATATGGAGGACGGTCTCGGGCACTTCGCGGGTATGGGGACCGAGGACTTCCTTTTTCATGTCGAGGGCGCGCTGGAGCACTTCGTCGGCCTCGTCGAGACGGCCTTGGGCGGTATAGACCAATCCGAGACCATCGAGGGTGGTCGCGCGCCGGAAATTATCCTCGGGCAAGGTGATGATGGATTCGCGTTCGGCGGCTTTGAAGAGTTGTTCGGCACGGTTGTATTCGCCGCGCTCGTAGGCTTCCTCGGCCGCGTAGTGGTATTTAAGCCACAAGGTTAACTCGGCGGAGGCCACGGAGGCCCAAAGCACCGCCAAAAGCATCCCCATCCCAATCAGAGCAAACTTTCGCATGCCGGATTTCCCCCTTTCCTTGCTCACAACGCGCACGTTTCCCTTCCCGCGGTCACGTCACGATGATTGTAGCACATGCGGCTGTTTACAAACAGGCCGGGGAACCGAAAAAGCAGCCGAAAGGACCAAAGGGACCAAAGTGGCGAGGACAGGCAGCCATTTTCAGGGTGCCGTGATGGGATTGGGACGGGCCGCTCCCCCACCGGGCAATTGGACCATGTAACCGGTTTCGGGATGGGCTTCGCCGAGAGGGAAGTCGGTGCTGACGATATGGGCACCGCTGGCGAGGGCCG
>JAWODE010000615.1:0-3659 GCA_046483455.1 Candidatus Hydrogenedentota bacterium
TTCAGAGGTATGTCACCTCACGTAATATGCTCTTGGAGCTCTATGTGTAAAACGTCACGGGGCGGATAGCAGACTGGGTGCTTTCGGGTCATGGAGCGCGAAGCGCTCTTGGGCCTTTTCTTCGCTGGATGTGGCGTAGCAATAGCGGCAGCCGTGCAAGCAGGTATCGTAGCTGCCGATATCCTTGCTGACCACGCAGCCACACGCAGGGCGTTGGGACGGGTCTTTCATGCTATCTACGGCGAGCCCGAATATCGCGCCGATGTAGGCATCGTCAATGCATTGGCCGGGAGGGATGTTCCATGGCGTCAAATCTATCGTTTCTGCGCAGCTCTGCACGAGCATGCCGTGATTCTGCGCGCATGACGAAATGAAATAGGCCAGTTCCGCGGTCTCATCCGGGTTCGGTTCGCGTATCGTACACCCGTGTTGCTCCAGCCAGCGTAAACGCCTGGTGAGTTTCCGGTAGATGTCGACGAAGCTGATCACGCACCGGTCCGTGGACTTGTGCAAATCCGCGGCGATGCGCGCGAAAGTTTCTTTGTGAAACTCCACGGGGGTGATGGTGCTCAGAACGATGGGATCATAACGCCAGATGACCCGTTCGGCGCCAATGGTATCGGCGAGGCGTCGAAACGTTTCGACGCGCGTCTCGAAGGCCGGCGTATGCGGCTCCAGGAGCTCCGGATAATCGAGGACGGTGTAGAGAAAGTAATAGCGGTAGCCGCGCTTGTCCAATTCCCTCAAATGAGGGAGAAGGGGCGCCGCGTTTCGGGTCCAGAACACCACTACATCGACATCATCGGGGCGCAACGATACACGGGATACCTGCGAGGGGCTGAAAGGATTCGCGACTTCACAGAATCCCTCGCGTATACGCCCCATGAACCACTTGGAATAGAATGCCGGGATATCGGTACGGCGGCTGGCGCTGATAATCACTCGCGTAGACTCCCCTTTAATTAAGTGTGGCGGATGGGACCTGGCCGGGTTCCCTCGGTTCGAGTATCGTGTACTCCCCGACAACGAGGCATACCAAAGGGGGCACCAGCTATTTATGCCCTCTTCGTACACCTATTGGGGGCGATCCGTGTTCCTTTACTGGTCCGAAGAGAATGGGTATCTTGTTTCTTGGCCTCAAAATGCTGAATGCGGCAGGGACGATGGCGATTGGGTTTGCGTGAGCATCAAGTAAGGGGATAGACCGCTTCAATCCCCGCGATGAGCAAAAGCCCCTTCTTATCGTTTCCAGAAAAACCTCCATAGCATAAATTATGGTAGACCTGCCGTCTGGATAGCAACGAACGAGAGCAACGAACGACAGCCTCGCTTGACGCCATCCCAGAACTGGCCTATGCTGTCGGAGTCTATTCTGACCAAGAGGGAGGACCCGAAATGCATCTCAACCGGCGGGAGTTCATCGCGGCGTCGTCCGCAATGATTGCGGCCGCGGCAACGCGAGCGGTCGAAAAAAAGAAGTACAAAGCCTGCATTATTGGCGACAGCACGTTGGGCGGCTATGGACACTGCATCCAGTATGCGTTTTCGCTACGCGACGACGTGGCAACCGTGGCGCTGGCGGACCCGGATGAGAGAGGCCGGGCACGGCACGCGCAGGAGGTAGGCGTCGAGCGCACGTATGCGGATTATCGTGAGATGCTCGAGAAGGAGCGGCCCGACCTGGTGGCGGTGGGGCCGCGATGCACGGTGAACCACCGGGATTATCTCTTGGCTTGTGCCGAGGTGGGTGCCCACGGGTTTATCGAGAAGCCCTTCTGTGATGACCTGCAAAGCGGTGATGAAATGATCGCCGCTATCAAAGCCAAAAACCTGAAGTGGGCCATCGCGTTTAACTTTCGCGGTATGGCGGCTGTTCAACACGCGAAGAAGCTGGTGTGCGAACAAGGTCTCATCGGCACGGTGTTGGAAGCGCGCGGACGCGGCAAGGAGGACCACCGCGCCGGCGGCGAGGACCTGATCGTGCTCGGCACGCATGTGCTCGACCTGATGCGATTCTTCATGGGCGGATCGCCGACTTGGTGCACTGCCGATGTCACCGTGGATGGCCGCGCGGCCACGCCTGATGATGTGCGTAAGGCCACCGAGCCGCTCGGCCCCATCGTCGGCGATCGTGTTCATGCCATGTACGGGTTCGAAGGCGGTTCCGTCGGCTACTTCGATTCTATGAAGAACCCCGACGGAAACGGCGGACGCTTTGGTCTCGACATCTACGGAAGCCGCGGAGTCCTATCCATGCGCATTCCTCGAGGCGACAACATGGCGAGCGTGCAATGGTTCGACGATTCCACCTGGACGCTGAGCAAAAAGGGCGCCGGCTGGAAATCTCTGCCCGATGCCCCGATCGTTGAGGTCAAGGACCTGCAGCGCGAGCGCAACAAAGTTATCACGGACGACCTTATTGCCGCCATCGAGGAAGACCGGCGCCCCGCATTCAGCGTCCATGACGGCCTCGCGTCATGGGAAATGATTCAGGCCGTGTTTGACTCCTGCGTCCAAGGCGGACGTGTGGCCATACCCTTGGAGGACCGTTCGCATCCTCTCAAGCGTTGGGCATAATGTGTTCGCCGTGCTCAAATCGAGATAGGTCCTGAATAAAAGCGGTTTGACGCCTCACCGTGAGTTTTGGTCAAATGCCGATAGGCCCATAGTCATTCTTACAATTGGGAAATGAAGCCTATATTCTCGCATTCGCCCAGGAAGGACAACCGATGAAACCCATTACGCTTACGCTCTTGGTCGTGTTTCTTGCTGTGGGCTGCGCGCCCGCATTTGCCCAACAAATGGTTGATCAGGATAAGCCCTACCTTAAAGCCGCCCCCGAAGACATGAAATGGTGGCGGGAAGCCCGTTTCGGCCTCTTTATTCATTGGGGCCCTGTCAGCCTCAAGGGTACCGAGATCGGTTGGTCTCGCGGCGGTGAACGCCGGGGTCGGGAAGGAACAGGGGAGATTCCCGTCGAGGTTTACGACAACCTTTACAAGGAGTTCAACCCGACCGAATTCGACGCCGACGAGTGGGTCACCATCGCCCAGCAAGCGGGCATGAAATACCTCGTTTTCACCACCAAGCACCACGACGGTTTCGTCAACTTCGACTCGAAGCTCACCGACTACAAGATCACCAGCCCCGAATCCCCATTTGGTCGCGATATCGTCAAGGAACTCGCGGACGCGTGCCACAAAGCAGGCCTTGGCCTCGGCTTTTACTACTCGCCCCCTGACTGGCATCACCCCGACTACCGCACCGACAATCACGCCAAATACATTGAATATCTCCACGGGCAGCTCCGCGAGCTTTGCACCAATTACGGCCAGATCGACATCATCTGGTTCGACGGACTCGGCGGCACCGCCGAAGACTGGAATTCGGAGCCGCTTTTTAAGATGATCCGCGAGCTCCAACCGCATGTCCTTATCAACAACCGAGCCGGTCTTCCCGGGGACTTCGATACTCCCGAACAGCGCGTCGGCAAATTCCAGAACGACCGTCCCTGGGAGTCCTGCATCACCATCTGCCGCCAGTGGGCCTGGAAACCCGACGATGCCATGAAGTCGTTCGAGGAATGCATCCGCACGCTCGTACGCTGCGCCGGTGGTGACGGCAACCTCCTTTTCAATGTCGGCCCTATGCCCTCCGGC
>JAWODE010000037.1:0-14489 GCA_046483455.1 Candidatus Hydrogenedentota bacterium
CTTCGGGTCCCGAGGGTCCAGCGATCACACATTCGGTGACGCGGCCGCCTTCCTCGAGGGCATCAACAAACCCCGTGTGCAACAGCAACTTGACGTTTCTCCGCAGCAGAATTTCCTGCAGCACGATGGCCAGAATCTCGTGGTCGAAGATGCGGGCTCCTTTTTGTTCGTAGGGCTTATAGGGCGCGATGGCTTTCCAGGTCTCGAGATCGGCGACGATTGCATCGAAGGCTTCGCCTTGGCCTGCGGTCTCGCCGCAGAACGAGGCGACGCCGCCGACCGTCGCGTTGCCGCCGCACACGGCGAAGCGTTCCACAAGAATCACACGGGCTCCAGTCTTTGCCGCCGCGAGCGCCGCGCATACCCCGGCGATGCCGCCTCCCACAACCGCGACGTCGGCTTCGTACCGCACGGGTACTTTGCGGCTCCATGTGACCTCGGGGCCGGAGGTAGCGGATGCCGCGGTTTGTTCCTGGGCCATGGCAGCGGGAGCTGCGAATGCCGCCGTACATATGCCGGTTGTCTTAAAAAAATCTCTCCGTGATGGATGCATGGGGGCCTCCGATGTTAATTCTATACGCCCTGGTGCTTTTTCGGCAGTATACCAATTGCCCGCGCCGCATGAGCAAACGCGAAAAGCGGCCGGGACCGTGGTTTGCTGCGCAAACCATATGGTCAGTCCCTGCTTTTCGCTCAGTCCCAATGGTTAAAAACTCTTTCAACACGTCCGCTGTCCAGTTAAGTCTCGTGCTCCTCTGGTGTGGGACCGGCACCCTCGCCGGTCATTATTACAAGGAGCGCGGACGTATCCGTACGCGGTGGTCTTATGGACAGGTTGGACAACCTGTCCTCCGTTGCCGGAGTGGGATTGGCGGCATGTTCATGGTGCATGGGCGAGCCGAGGGCTCATGGTTTGCTGCGTCGAAAAATCGCCCGGTGTGGGGCCCGCGCCCTCGCCGGTCATTATGGGAAGTAGCGCGGAGGCGTCGGTCTGCCGTCATCTCGATGATAGGTCGGACAACCCGTTGTCCTTTGACCCATCAAGGGCGTGGGTAGGATTCTTTTGACCAGCTCTACAGTCCCCGCTTTTCGCCGGTTTTCGCGTGGGAGAGGGCCTATTTGATACACTTGGGGCATGGCAGGACCACGACAGTTTCAGTTATTGATCAAGCCCGCGAGTGCGGACTGCAACTTGCGGTGCCGATACTGCTTCTATCTCCGTGCCCACGATTTATATCCCGACCAACAACGCCATGTTATGCCGGAGGATGTGCAGGAGCAGATGATTCGCAACATGCTTGAGTATCGGTTTCCGCAGACCGTGTTCGCATGGCAGGGCGGCGAACCGACGCTCTGCGGGCTCGATTTTTTCCAGCGGGCGGTCGAACTCCAGCAGAAATACGGCGCTCCCGGGCAAAGTGTAGGCAATGCGCTCCAAACCAACGGCATTCTCATCGACGAGGACTGGTGCCGCCTGTTTCATGAGTACAAATTCCTCATTGGCCTGAGTCTCGATGGTCCCCAGGAGGTGCACGATCGGTTTCGTGTGTTCCAGTCGGGGCGCGGCACATGGGAGAATGTAATGCGGGCGGCGGAACTCATGAACCGCTACCGGATCGAGTTCAATATTCTATGTGTGGTCACGGACGAGAACGTCGAGATGGGCGCGGATCTCCTCCGCTGGTATGTCGACAACGGCTTTTATTATCTGCAATTCATTCCCTGTGTTGAGCGAGATTACGAGCACAATGTTTCGCCGGAACGATACGGGGATTTCCTGATCGACATCTTTGATTATTGGTCCAAAGAGCTTTTCGGACAGGTGTCCATACGCGATTTTGATGCCATGCTTACCCAACGCATGGGTCAAGGGCAGCCGATGTGCACCTTCGGGCGCGTCTGCAACCATTACGTCGTCGTCGAACACAATGGGGATGTATATCCGTGCGACTTTTTCGTCTATGACAAGTGGAAATTAGGGAACCTCATGCAGGCGCCGCTGCACACCTTTCTCGAGTCGGACAAGTACAAGAAATTTGCTTATCAGAAAGACAAAGTGCCGGCATGTCGAGGTTGCGAATGGCGCCCCTATTGTCATGGCGGTTGTCAGAAAGACCGCATGGTTCTCGGCGAGGATTTCCGGCAGCCATCCGTCTTATGCGAGGCTTACAAGAAGTTTTTCGCGCATGCTTCGACCAAGCTGAATGCCCTCGCGAAGAAAGTGGCTAAACAGCACGCCTGAGGCGAATTCGCGAATCGGTCCTAGAGGTCTCATTAAGACTTATGGTCGCTTCTGATTGCCGCGAAACGGCGCGCAGGTTTTGGCCATCTAAGGCACACTCAGAATTTTAGGGGAGAGGCGGCGTAGTTCTCTTCCAAAAACGTGCGCGCTTGGCCGGCCGTGTAGATGGACCCCGTGATGAGCAGAGGCTTTTCCGCACTCCCTACGCGCATGCCGGCCGCGATTGCTTCTTCCAAATGGTCCGTGCGTTGATGCGATACATCGCCCGCGGCCATGCAGAGCCGCTCGACGGGAAGCGCCCGATGACCAGTGAACTGGGTCAGAATGAGCGGGTCCGCCACCTCGGAAAGCGCACGGCTCATTTCCGCGGCATTTTTGTCGGAGGAGACGGCCAGCACAGCGACACACGAAGGGATTTGGCGCACGAGTTGCCGCATGCCTGCCGGATTATGCGCCACATCGATGATGACAGGGGGATTATCGAGGATGCGTTCGAGGCGGCACGGCCATTTCGCCGTTTCCAGTCCCTGAGTGATCGCGGCTTTGCCAAGCTGTGGGTACTTTTCCATAAGACATTCCGCCAGTGCCACGGCGACAGCCGCGTTTGGCCCCTGGTAATCGCCCGCCAACCCCAAGGTTACCGGACCAAGATGCAACCCTTCGCTTCGGTAAGAAAAAACTTGTTTCCAGGGCATCCCCTGCAAATCGAAGTCAAAATCCCGGTGTATCAGGCGCACGGGACACTTCAGCGTCTGGGCGCGCGCGAGAATCACGCCGAGAGATTCGATACGCGTCTCCGCGACCACCGCCGGGACTCCCTCCTTCAGAATTCCCGCTTTCTCAAAGGCGATCTTTTCCAAGGTGTCGCCGAGGTACTGCGTATGCTCGAGATCGACATTGGTTATTGCGGTTGCCGCGGGATGCACCACATTCGTGGCGTCGAACCGGCCTCCAAGGCCCACCTCCACCAACGCGATATCGATATTCTGCTCCTGAAACAAGCGGAATGCGACCGCCGTGACCATTTCAAAGTACGTCGGAGAAGGGTCCATGGCTTCCGCAATGCTTCGGAAGAACTCGAGCGCGCGATCAAGGTCGGCGTCTCCGATGGGCCGCGCATCAATCAGGAAACGCTCATTGACGCGAACGAGATGCGGACTGGTGTAGCGGCCCGTGCGCAGGCCGGCCGCCCGGCACATGGCATCGAGCATGGCCACCACACTGCCTTTGCCGTTGGTTCCGGCTACATGCACGGAAGGATAAGCGGCGTGGGGGTTGCCGGCGTGTTCCAGAAGATGGCGAATGTTGTCGAGGCCGAGCTTGACCCCGTGAAATTCGAGGCTGGCCAGATATTCGCGCGCGTTCACTGGGGTTTCAGGTAGCGCAGAAGCTTGCCAAGAAGCGGACGCATCTCGGGACGCGATACGATCAGGTCTACAAATCCGTTCTCGAACTGATATTCGCTTGTCTGAAATCCCTCTGGAATCGTGACCTTCAGCGCTCCCTCGATGAGACGTTTACCGGCAAAGCCGATTTCCGCGGCGGGTTCGGCCAGCACGATATCCCCGAGACTGGCAAAACTGGCGTAGACGCCGCCGGTCGTTGGGTTCGTGAGCACCGAGATGTACGGGATCGCGGCTTCATTGAGAGCGCGCACGGCGTCCGAGGTTTTAGCCATCTGCATCAAGCCCAAGGTACCTTCCTGCATGCGCGCGCCGCCGGAGGTGGCGAAGGAAACAAGCGGCAGCCGCTCGCGAATCGCGTCATCAGCCGCCCGGCAGAATTTTTCACCCACCACCGAGCCCATGCTTGCGCCGGCAAATGAAAAATCCATAAAACTAAACGTGGCCTGCTCGCCGTCAATGTATCCGAAACCCGTGATGATGGCTTCTTTCAAGCCGGTCTTGTCCTGATATTCGGCAATTTTCTCAGCGTAAGAATACGAGACCTCCCCGATCGTGAAGCCGAGGGGGTCGGCCGAGATAAGATTGGCATGGGTTTCTTCGAAAGTGTCGGCGTCGAGCAGCCATTCAATACGCTGCCAGACGGATACCCGGTGATGATAGTTGCACTGGGGACAGACCTGTTGGTTGTCTTTGACATCTGTGCGGTACACGGCTTGTTTGCAGGCGGGACATTTTACCCATAAGCCTTCGGGAACACCGCTCTTGCGTCCTACAACCGATACAAATCGTCTCCGATGTGGAAAAGCCATGATGCCCCACGTCCCTAACACGTCCGGCTCTCGCGAGGTATGCCGGAGTTGCAGTCTCCCTCATCTTTTCCTGCCGCTTATCATATCATGGCCAGGGGGTTCGTTGCACGGGAAAGAAAGAGGGCTACTATACCGAGCTCTCGGCGTTCTGTTCCTCTTGAGATATTGTTTCCTTATCGTATAGGAGTCGGCCGCATTGAGGACAGGCACGAATCTCGCCCGCCAGTATCTCATTGATGATTTGCGGGCGTACATTCATGTTGCATCCGGAGCAGATATCTCCGCGGAGGGGCACCACAGCGGGACCAGAGGCCTTGCTTTGCCGAATCCGACGGTATTTCGATAGGAGTTGCGGTTCCACTTCTTGAAGCAACGGTTTCCGTTTTTCGTCAAGGTTCTTCCGGGCCTCGATAGCCTCGGCGAGTTCGGCATCCACTTCCCGGCATTGGTTGTCTAGGGTTTCTATCTCGGTTTTGATGCGTTTCTGGTCTTCTTCGAAACGCGCCTTGGCGTCGTCGAGTTCGACCATCAAAGAGATGATGCGCTCTTCCTGAATGGCGATTTGTTTTTTGAGAAGGTCGATTTCGTGAAGGAGGGCTTGATATTCTTCGTTTTTCTTGATGCTGAAGAGTTGTTCATTGTACTTGTTGGTCTGCGCCTGCTTCTGTTCGATGTCGCTTTCGCACTCGCGCTGTTCGACTTGCAGTTTCTTGAGAGCTTCGCGGCGCTCTTCCAGTTCGTCTTCGAGCCGCTGCTTTTGCACCTTGAACTTCTCTTTCTGCTTGGGAATCTCGATTTCGCGCGCTTTGCATGCTTCAATGCGCAAATCGAGGTCCTGCAGGCGCAATAACGTCTTCACCCATTGCCTCCTTCCTGGAAAGCCCCCATTGCGAGGTTTCCCGCGCCACCGGCGCGTTGAGCCGATTCAATTGATGCCAAAAAAAAGGCCGCAGCGTTTGCTGCGGCCCTGGTCGTCACTTGATCCAGGTCATCATCTTTCGGAGTTCCGCACCGACCTGTTCGACGGGGTGCGAAGCCTCCGCCTCGCGGAGCTTCTTAAAGTGCGCTCCGCCGGATGCGTATTCCTCCATCCATTCTTTGGCGAACTCGCCATTCTGGATGCGTTTCAGGGATTCGCGCATAGCGTTTTTCGATTCCTCGGTGATGACGCGCGGGCCGACCGTATAACCGCCGTATTCCGCTGTGTCGCTCACCGAATAGTTCATGAAACTCAAACCACCACGATAGTACAAATCGACGATCAGTTTCAACTCGTGGAGGACCTCGAAATAAGCGATTTCCGGCTGGTACCCGGCCTCTGTCAAAATCTCGAAGGCGGCTTTCACCAGCGCCGCTGACCCGCCGCAGAGCACATTCTGCTCGCCGAAAAGGTCGGTTTCCGTTTCTTCCTGGAAGGTGGTTTCGATGATGCCGCCGCGGCCGCCGCCCAGTGCGCAGCCGTAGGCCAGGGCCGTATCCAGGGCCTTGCCGGTTGCATTCTGGTGAATGGCCACCAGGCAGGGGACGCCGGCGCCCTTCACGAACTCTTCGCGTACGAGATGGCCGGGGCCCTTCGGGGCAATCATCCATACGTCGATGTCGGGCGAGGGTTTGATAAATTCATAGTGGATGTTGAACCCATGGGCAAACATCAGCGAGTTGCCCGCTTCGAGATTGGGCTTGAGCTCGTTTTCATAGACGGTTTTCTGGATGGTATCCGGAACGAGTAATACGACGATCGCGCCTTTTTTGCAGGCTTCCGCCGCGGTCAGCACCTCGAAGCCGGCTTCTTTTGCCGCCTTGTAGTTGGGATTGTTTTCGTCAATCACTTCGCCTACCACAACATTCACGCCGCTGTCCCGGAGGTTTTGGGCGTGGGCGTGGCCCTGGCTGCCGAAGCCGATTATGCTTACGGTTTTGCCGTTCAGGATGGACCTGTCGGCATCTTTCTCATAATAAATCTTGGCCATGACTTATCTCCCTCTCGCCTCGTTGTTAAGTGATCGTCCGATAGCGATCTTTCCAGTGCGCACCAACTCTTCGATGCCGAAGGGGTGCATCATATCAATAAACGCCTTGATTTTTCCCGCGGACCCCGTACTTTCGATCACGATCGAGTCGGGGCTCAAATCCACGACTTTCGCGCGGAAGATATTGGCGATTTCGATAACTTCGCTGCGTTTTTTGCCCTTGGCCTTCACGCGGACCATGACCAACTCACGTTCGACGTGGGCCGTGCCCGTCAGGTCCTCCACGTCGATGGTTTCCACCAATTTCTTGAGCTGTTTCTCAATCTGTTCGAGGACTCTGTCGTCGCCGCGCACAACCACCGTCATGCGGGATACGGCAGGGTCTTTGGTTTCCGCTACGCAGAGGCTGTCGATGTTGTATCCCCGGGCGCTGAACAAGCCGGATACACGTGCCAGCACACCAAACTGATTCTCGACGAGAATACTGATAATGTGTCGCATAGAGACTCCCGTCTTGCCGGAAGACCGTTCCGGTTTAATTAAACCTATTCATGGTTTGTTCGAGCCCATCCGTTACAAACCTCATCACGGCATCGGTTGCATGCTCGACCATTTCATTCACTTGCAGGCGTTCCCCCACGGCAAAGGTGCTCAGCACATGGTTCACCATATCGGCCGTGTCTTCCACGGCCCCCACCCCCAGCCGAAGCCGAGGGAACGCATCGCTGCTTACGTGGGCGATAATGGATTTCAGTCCGTTGTGGCCACCCGCGCTTCCACTGCTGCGCAACCGCAACCGGCCCAACGGCAAATGCACGTCGTCCACCACCACCAGCACATCGCCGAGGTCCACGCTCGTATAGCGTACGGCCCGGGCCACGGCCAACCCGCTCTTGTTCATAAACGTAAGCGGTTTCATCAACACGAGCCGCTCACCTTCGCACGAGGTCTCGGCCACCAGCGCGCGGTACTTTTCTTTCGAAAAGCGCGCACCCAACCGCTCGGCCAGACGATCCAGTACCCTGAAACCGGCGTTGTGCCGCGTATCGCGATACTTGGGACCCGGATTGCCTAATCCGACGATGAGTTTCACACACCTCTTCCTGCTAATGCGCGCCGCGTTTTTTTCGAGTCTATCTCGCTTGGCTCAGGCCTCACAGGCCGCCGGAAGCAGAACCCGTTTCGGCGCGCTATTCCTTCTCTTCTTTTTTCTCGGAAGGCTCTTTACCTTCCTCGGCTTCCTCGCCTTCGGCTGCTTCGCCTTCCTCACCTTCGATGGCTTCTTCTTCGCCTTCCGGAACCTCTTCCTCAACTACGCGAGGTGCAAGTACAGCGGCGACAGCGCGTTCGGGATCGGTTAAAACCGTCACATTGGCCGGCACCTCGAGGTCGGATACGTGAACCCCTTCTCCAATGGCGATGCCGGAAATATCGATAGTAATCTGCTCGGGCACTTCAAGCGCCAGGCACTCGACCTCGAGTTCTCGCAATTGGTGATCGAGTACGCCGCCTTCGACGACGCCCTTGGCTTGGCCCGTGAGCACTACCGGCACGACGGTTTGAATGCGTTCGTCGAGACGGATACGCAGGAAATCGGCGTGCAGTACGTCTCCACGAACCGGGTGATGCTGTACCGCTTTCAGCATGGCAGGGCTGTTGAGCTCCGCCTGACCCTCACATTCGAGCTGGACAATGGCGTGTTCGCCACCCCGCCCGTGAATCAAATGGATAAAGTCTTTCGCGTCAACCTGCGCGGACACCGTGTCCTTCTTTCCGCCATACAACACCAGAGGAATCTGGCCGCTCTGGCGCAGCCGGTGAGCGGCTCCTTTGCCACTTCCTTGATTTCTAGGACTGATTACCAGTTTGTGTAAATCCATGACCTGTTAGCCTCCAAATCGAAGTCATTCGAACAAGATACTTAGTGATTCTTCCGCGTGAATGCGCCGGATGCCTTCGGCAATCAGCGACGCGATGGACAGTACTTTAACCTTTGGGCAGGCGGCTGCCTGTTCGGACAAGGCGATGGAATCGCTCACCCAGACTTCCTCGAGCACCGAATTCGAAATACGTTCAACGGCTTCTCCGCTGAATACCGCATGTGTCGAGCATGCCGTGACATCCACCGCGCCCCGGGCCTTGATGGCCTCCGCGGCTTTAACTAACGTGCCGCCGGTGTCGATGATGTCGTCAAAAATAATGGCGTGACGGCCTTTTACCTCGCCGATAACATTCATAACTTCCGACTCGTTCGCCTTGGGCCGGCGCTTATCGACGATCGCCAGCGGGGCCTCGAGCCGGTTCGCGAACCTACGGATACGGTGAACGCTGCCGGTGTCGGGCGACACGACAACCAAATCGTCCGAAGGGCGTAATTGGCGAAAATGTTTTGTAAAGACAATCTCGCTACTGAGGTGGTCCACCGGGATGTCAAAGAATCCCTGGATTTGATCGCAATGCAGGTCCACCGTTAACACCCGGCTCGCGCCCGAAGCGACAATCAGGTTGGAAACGAGCTTTGCCGTAATAGGAACGCGCGGGCGGTCTTTGCGGTCCTGCCTCGCGTATCCAAAGTACGGCAATACGGCTGTAATTCGGGCGGCCGAAGCGCGCCGGGCTGCGTCCATGAGAATCAACAGCTCGACGAGATGGTCATTCACCGGTGGCGAAGTGCTGTTTACCAGAAACACGTCTTTTCCGCGGATATTTTCTTGGAACTGAACACGAATCTCGCCGTCGCTGAAGTGTTTTACCTGGGCGTTACCGCATCCAATGCCCAGATGAGCGCAGATGCGCTCGGTCAGGCCATCCGACGCCGTGCCGGAGAATATCTTCATTTCATCGCTATATGCCAAAAGACACCACCCCTTCCGACCGTCATCTCGTCAGAAAGTCCTCCTAAAAGCCTGGCAGCCTCTGCCTCTTGCTTTCGCTGCAGCCAATCTGACCTTGAACACCTGCTCCATCTAACCTGGCGGCATGCAGACCCGCGCACCCCCCGGCAGAATGAAAAAGCTGGCTGGGGCGGTAGGATTCGAACCTACGAATGTCGGCTCCAAAGGCCGATGCCGTACCCCTTGGCTACGCCCCAGCGGAAAACCGTCTTTCAAGACCTGCGGCGCGGTTTGGCGGCCGTACGGGCCTTTACGCTGTAAGTTGGCTGCCTGAACCGCGTTGGCATACCAAGACAATTCGGAAAGTATACCAATCGCGTCGCAGACAAGTCAATTTCACCCTTCTCCGCATGTTTCCCCTGATGGCAGAGACCCCTTCGCAATTGACAGCCTCTTGAAGACACGACTATTCTATCCGGCAGGCAGTTCATTCAATTCATTCCGGGAAATACAGTACACCGTGGAAACCAGTGACACAGGTATGCCGGGCACAAATGCTCTCGCGGAGGATTTGGCGTATCAGGACGCCATTCTCCAGGGGGTGTCGCGCACCTTTGCGCTGACCATTCCGCAATTGCCCCAAGGTCTGCGCGCGGTGGTGGGCAATGCGTATCTGTTGTGCCGTATTGCGGATACGATCGAGGATTCCGACACGCTCAGCGTCGAGGAAAAGCGGCGCTATTACGACCGGTTCGTGGAGGCCGTCGAGCGGAAGGCTCCGGGGGCGGAATTTGGCCGCGACCTGGCCCCGAAGCTCCAAGGCAGTACGCTCGATGCCGAACGCGATCTGGTCCTCAATACCGAGCGCGTGCTGCGCATCACCCACAGTTTTTCGGACGAGGACCAGAAGGCGTTACGGCGGTGTATCCGCATCATGTCGGAAGGGATGGAGGATTTCCAGGAGGGCCGGTTCGTCAACGGCCTCCGCGACCAACAACACCTCGACGATTACTGTTATCACGTCGCGGGGGTGGTCGGTGAAATGCTCACGCAATTGTTCTGTGCTCATTCGCCGGCCATCGCGGCGCATAAGGACCAATTGGAGCAGCGCGCGGTCTCGTTTGGCGAAGGGCTCCAGATGACGAACATTCTCAAGGACATCTGGGACGACAACAAGCGCCGAGTGTGCTGGCTGCCGCAAGGGACCTTCGAGCGGGCCGGGTTTGATTTGCGTGATCTTGAAAATGCTCCCAATGACCCGGCATTTCAGGAGGGTCTGGGCCATCTTATCGCCGTGGCGCGCGGGCATCTCGAGAATGCCCTTGACTATACCCTGCTGATCCCGAAATCCGAAAGGGGCGTACGAAACTTTTGCTTGTGGGCGATCGGGATGGCCGTGCTGACCTTGCGGAAGATCAACCGCCGGCGGGATTTCGCCTCGGGCGCGGAAGTGAAGATTTCGCGCCGAAGCGTCCGGGCCACCGTTCTCTTCACCAAGTTGTTTGGGGGGAGTAACCGGCTTTTGCGGCTGGGGTTCCGCCTCGCCGCGGTGGGCCTCCCGGAAGTCCGGCCACTCGAGTCTGAGAGCCGGTGACGGTCGGTTATCTCTCGTTTTCTTCCCGCCAGAAATGGTTGAGCGGACCATGCCCGGCTCCAAGGGAGAAACTGTGTTGTATGGCCCCTGTGAGGTAATCCTTGGCCTGCTGTACAGCGTCGGCGACTCCGTACCCGCTCCCCAGAAACGCGGCGATGGCCGCGGAATAGGTGCAGCCCGTACCGTGGGTGTTTTTTGTCGCAATACGAGGCGTGGAGAAACTCTGGATGCGTTCGCCGTCGAACAGGTAATCGACGGCATTCTCGCCCGCCATATGACCGCCCTTGAGGAGGACATATCTGGCGCCGAGGGCGTGGATTTTTCGTACGGCCTCTTTCACGTCCTCGGGACCGTCTATTCGCACGCCGGACAACACCTCGGCCTCGGGTACGTTGGGCGTGACTAGGTAAGCCAGGGGAAGAATCCGCTCGCGCGCGGCGTTTTGAGCCGTTTCCTGCAACAGAGGATCACCGCTTTTCGCCACCATAACCGGGTCGACCACGAGTTGCTCAATCTTGTTTCGCGCCACGCTGTCCGCTACAGCATCGACAATCGCCGCATTGGACAACATGCCGGTTTTGGCCGCATCGACGCCGATGTCCTGCGCCACAACATCGATCTGTTCGGCGACGAATTCCGGGGGCAAGTCGTGGACTCCCGTGACGCCGATGGTATTCTGCGCGGTGACCGATGTGATGGCGGCCATGCCGAACGTACGCAGGGCAGTGAAGGTTTTGAGGTCGGCTTGGATGCCCGCTCCGCCGCCGGAGTCGCTCCCGGCAATGGTCAGCGTTCTTGGAATGGTGGTTTCAGGCATAGAGGAGAACTCCCGCAACGCATGCCGTAGAAAAGCCGGCCAGCGTGCCGCCGGCGAATGCGCGAAATCCCAGTTGAACGATTTCTTTTCGGCGCTCTGGGGCGATACTGGTCATTCCTGCTATCAAAATGCCCAGACTGCCCGGGTTTGCGAACCCGCAGAGGGCGTAGGTCGCGATCATGCGGCCGCGGCCGGTCAGCGTCTCCGCCTTCTGAAAGTCCAAGTATGCGATGAATTCATTCAGAACGGTTTTCTTTCCCAGCAACTCGCCCAATGTCTTCACATCGGCCGGCGGGGCGCCCATCAGCAGCGCGAAGGGCTGAAAGAGCCACCCGACAATTTCTTCGAATTCGTATCCCGTCATTTTGAGGCATAGCGCATTTGCTACGAACATGAGTCCCAGGAAAGCGATCAGCATGGCGCCCACGTTGAGGGCCAGCGAAAGACCCTCTGACGCCCCTCGGGCGGCGGCATCCAGGAAATTGTGGCTTTCGACCGGCAGACGAATGCGCACCTGGCCCGCCGTGGCCGGCTGCTCGCGTTCAGGCACCATGATTTTTGAAATCGCAATCGCGGCCGGAGCGCTCATCAGCGATGCGGTCAATAGGTGCCCCGGCTCTGCTCCAAAGCCCGCATAGACGACCAGAACGCTTCCCGCGATGGTGGCCATGAACGCCGTCATGAGGGTGCACAACTCCGACCGGGTCATGTCTTTAATGTATTCCCGGATGGCGGTCATGGATTCTATGCCGAGCAAAATTAGCAGGGCCGCGCCGAAAGTCTCCGCGCCCGAGGTCTTGAGGGTGCGGCGCATAAGCCATGTGACGAGACGCACCGCTCCCTGGATGATGTGGAAATGGTACAACACCGCGGACAATGCGGACACAAAGATGATTACCGGCAACACATGAAACGCTACCAGGGAGGGGTTCTCCGCCAAATCGCCGAAAACGAACCCCGCCCCTTCGAGTGTTGCGGACTTCAGTCCGTCGGTCACCTTTTGGGCCCATATGAACGCGCCTATCTTGAGGCGGGTCGGCAATAGCAACCCGCCAATGGCAAACTGCAGCACAACGCCCCAGAACACCAGGCGCCAGGGCATCTCGCGCCGCCGCTCGGAAAGCAGCCACGCCAGGAATAACATCACGAACAAACCGAAAAAACTGACAACCCGAAGACTCATGTGCATTCCCCATCGCTCGAATGGTCCCGCGCAACGCTCCCTTCCGCGTGCGCTTTCCTAAGTATAAGACCTCGGGGGTGGAAGTGCACGAATGCGGAAGGACGGCTCGGCAGATGTGGCTGCGCATAGAAGGCGTCTCGTGCAGCCCCTGTCTCGTGCAGCCCCTACTGTCTTGGCTTCGGCATTTGGTATCATCGCGTTTTCTTTGGCAAATGCGAAGATACAGCAAGGAGTTGACCGATGGGCGATGCATCTTCGAATTATGATCCGTTCAAAGGCCGGGCGTTTGTTCAGACCGCCGCGGCAGCCCTGCCCGAACTCGATAGGTGGCAGCAAATCGGCGATGAAGAAGTCGAGATAGTTGCCGAGATGACCCGCCGGAACGAGTTGTCCGGTGGGACGCCCGTGGTGCGCGAATTCGAGGAGGCGTGGCGTAAGCACATCGGGAGCCGTTTCTGCGTGTCGGTGATCAACGGCACGTCGGCATTGTACTCGGCGTATTTCGGCATGGGCGTTGGGCCGGGCGACGAGGTCATCTGTCCGGTCAACACGTGGATTTGCACCATATCGCCGGCCTTGTTGCTCGGAGCGAAACCCGTGTTCTGCGACATCGATCCCGAGACGCTACTGCTCGATCCCGAGGACGTGAAGCGCAAGATCACGGATAAGACCCGATGCATCGTCGCCGTGCATCTGTGGGGCAATATCTGCAAGATGGACGCGCTTCTCGCCATCGGCAAAGAACATCATATCCCCGTGCTCGAGGATTGCTCGCATGCGCACGGGGCGAAATACAACGGAAAGATGTGCGGGTCGGTGGGCATCGCGGGTTGCTGGAGCCTACAGGGTTCGAAAGCCATGAGCGCGGGCGAAGGCGGCGTCCTCACCACCGATGACGTCGACCTGTTCGAGCGCGCTTGCTTGGTGGGGCAAGTCAACCGCATTCAAGGCATCGACTTGGTCACCGAAAAATACGCCGAGCATCAGCCTTTGGGATTGGGCATGAAATTCAGGGCGCATCCTTTGGGCATCGGGATCGCGCTGGTGCAGACGAAGAAGTTGGATGCCTTAAACGCGCGACGTAAAGCCTACATCGAGGCCGTCGAGCAGGGTTTGGCGGACATCCCGTGCTTGCGGCCTCTAACCATATATGACGGCGCCGAACGCGGCGGATACTACGGTTTCCCGGTCATTTACGAAGCGGTCGAGATAACAGCTGAAAAATGCGGAATATTCCGGAAAAACACTCCTGTTGTATCAACAGTTGTAAAACCTGAAGCAATAAATGTTGTCAGCAAAAGAGCCGGAGAACTAAATGCACCTTTAACAGAATACCCGCACGACCTAGCAGTAGAGGATACAACAGAGTATTATTTTAATATAAAAGACAGACACGAAAAAGTTGAGGATCTTCGGCTGCCCTTCCCAGGCAGACATCAACAAAAGAACTGTGCAGCAGCATGCGAAGCAGCTCTTATCCTGAACCGCAGCCATAAATTTGATATCTCCCATGAGAATATACGCAAAGGCATAAAAAACGCCCGGTTAAAAGGCAGAATAGACATTTTAGAGACAACCCCCGGGATTGTCGTTGATACTTCACATACTGCTGACTCTGTAAAAGCCCTTAGCAC
>JAWODE010000063.1:0-14054 GCA_046483455.1 Candidatus Hydrogenedentota bacterium
TTCAGGCCGCGCAAATAGTCCCGCTTGCCCGAAAGCGCCGCATCCGTCAGCACCCGGGTCGTCTGCTGGAAGGAAGCGGCTGCAAAGAAACTCTCCGTGCTCAACGCCGACTTGGTGATCCCTTGCAGAATCGGCGCGGCCTCGGCCGGAATGCCGCCTTTCGCCACCACCTGCTGGTTGATCTCCTGGAACCGGGTCCGGTCTACTTCCTCGTGCGCCAAGAAAGGCGTATCGCCCGGATTGTCCTTAATCCGCACCTTCCGAAGCATCTGGCGAATGATCACCTCGATGTGCTTATCATTCGTCCGGACACCCTGCAGCCGGTACACCTGCTGAATCTCGTCCAGGAGATACTTGCGAAGCGCCTCCTCGCCCTGCACCTCCAGAATGTCCTGCGGAATCACCGGCCCATCGGTCAGACGCTGTCCCGCATACACCCGGTCACCCGCCTGCACATTGAGATGCTTGCCGGGGGGAATCGTATACTCGCGTTCCTTGCCCACCGGCGGAATGATCTTGACCTTGCGCATGCCTTTGGTCGCGCCGCCGAGTTCCACAATCCCGTCAATATGGCTGATCACGGCCGGGTCTTTCGGCTGGCGCGCCTCGAACAGCTCCGCCACGCGCGGCAGGCCGCCCGTGATGTCCGTCGTCTTGCTGAACTGCCGCGGCGTTTTCGCCAGGAGGTCGCCCGCCTGCACTTTGGCTCCATCGGCAACCAGCACGTGCGTCTGCGCCGGTATCGTCGCGTAGGCCAGCACCTCGTTTTCATCGCCCAGGATGGTGATTTGAGGGTGCAGGTCCTGCTTGTGGTCCGTAACAACGCGTTCTTCCAGCCCCGTGTCGGGATTGATGTCCTTGCGCATGGTTACGCCTTCAACCATCCCCTCGAAATGCACCGTCCCCGTTGCCTCAGCCACGATGGACACATTGTAGGGGTCCCATTCGTAAAGAAGCTTGCTCTTCTTCGCCTTGGCCCCGTCTTCCACGTGAAGCACACCGCCCGAAGGCACCGCGTACCGCTGAACCTCTTTTCCTTCTTCATCCAAAAGGGCGATTTCCCCGCCCCGGTTCACGGCGACCCGCTTACCGTCGCGGTTTACCGCCAAGCGCACGTTGCGGAATTCGATCACGCCCGTCTCCGCAAGCCGGACTTCACTCGATTCGACTTGCCGGCTCGCCGCGCCGCCGATATGGAACGTGCGCATGGTAAGCTGCGTGCCGGGCTCGCCGATGGACTGCGCCGCAATAATTCCCACGGACTCGCCCAACTCGACCAGCCGGCCCGTCGCCAGGTTGCGCCCATAACATCTCGAACACACCCCGCGCTTCGAGTCGCATGTAAGCACCGACCGGATGCGCACACCCGGCAGGCCCTTTTCGACGATCTTTCGCGCCTTCGTCGCGTCAATTTCTTCATCCGCACGCACGATCGGCTCGCTTTCGCCCGGCACCGTAATATCATCCAGGGGATACCGCCCGATGATGCGCTCCTCGAGCGACTGCACGACCTCGGCACCGTCCATAAGCGGCTCCACCCAGACGCCATTGAGTGTTCCGCAGTCCTCTTCCTCGATCACGACGTCCTGGGCCACGTCCACCAGCCGGCGCGTCAAATAGCCTGCGTCTGCCGTCTTTAGCGCTGTGTCCGCAAGGCCTTTGCGCGCCCCGTGCGAAGAAATGAAGTACTCGAGCACGGTCAACCCTTCACGGAAATTCGATGTGATCGGCGATTCGATAATGTCGCCCGAGGGCTTAGCCATCAAACCCCGCATCGCCGCCAACTGGCGAATCTGCTGCTTGTTGCCTCGTGCGCCCGACTTTAACATCAGGTTAATGCCGCTGAAGCCCTGCTCACTGGCATTCAACTGTTTCAGCATCACCGCCGTCAGCGACTCGGTCGCCGTCGTCCATTCGTCAATTACCTTGTTGTAGCGCTCGCCCTCGGTGATAAGCCCGTTTTGATACATCTCATCGATACGGGTCACCGCGTCCTTGGCTTTCTTGATCAGGTCTGCCTTGGCCTCCGGCACAATCAGGTCCTTCACGCCGATCGACAACCCGGCAAGCGTCGCGTATTTGAAACCCGTGCGTTTGAGGGCATCGAGTAATTCGACCGTCTTGTTATGCCCATGTTTCAAATAGGCGGCCGCAATAATATCGCCAATCGTGCCTTGCGACTGGTCACGGTTTACATCGTGCAGGCTGATCTCCTTCGGCAGCGATTCCTTGAACAGCACACGACCGACCGTCGTGTCTACGACCTCGCCTTCGTACCACACCTTTATCCGGGCATGCAGCTCAACCTTGCCAAGCTCATACGCCACCAACACCGAATTCGTGTCCGGATAAATTTTTCCGGGATTCAGAATATTGCCGTTTTCATCGCTCCATTCCGGCTGCCATTCGCCTTGGGACCCCTTACGCGCTTTCGTTATATACGCAATCCCCAATACGATGTCCTGACTCGGCGTCGTGATGGGACGGCCCGTCGATGGCGAGAAAATATTCGTCGACGACAACATCAATAGCCGCGCCTCGAGCTGGGCCACGGGCATCAGCGGCACATGTACCGCCATCTGGTCGCCGTCAAAGTCCGCGTTAAACGCCGCGCACACCAACGGATGAATCCGGATGGCCTTCCCTTCAATCAACACCGGCTCGAATGCCTGAATGCCCAGACGGTGCAACGTCGGCGCGCGGTTTAACAACACGGGATGGTCCTTGATGACCTCGTCAAGGATGTCCCATACCTCCGTCCGGCCTATGGCAATCGTGCGCTTCGCCGCCTTGATCGTCGACGCAATCCCACGTTCCTTGAGCTCACGGATGATAAATGGCTCGAACAGTTCGAGGGCCATCTTCTTCGGAAGACCACATTGATGCAGCTTCAACTCGGGCCCCACCACGATCACCGAACGGCCCGAATAATCCACGCGTTTTCCAAGCAGATTCTGACGGAACCGCCCCTGCTTGCCCTTCAGCATGTCGCTGAGCGATTTGAGCGGACGGTTTCCAGCGCCCAGCACCGTCCGGCCATGGCGCCCGTTGTCGAACAGCGCGTCCACCGATTCTTGAAGCATCCGTTTCTCGTTCCTCAGAATCACTTCCGGGGCCCGAAGCTCGATCAGCCGCTTCAGCCGGTTGTTGCGGTTGATAACGCGACGGTACAAATCGTTCAAATCGCTCGTGGCGTACCGGCCGCCCTCGAGCGGTACCAGCGGCCGCAAATCCGGCGGAATCACCGGAACCACATCCAGCACCATCCAGGACGGATTGTTCCCCGATTTGCGCAGCGACTCCACTACCTTCAGCCGCTTGATGGCCTTTGCCCGCCCTTGCATCGAGGTGGTCGTCGCCACCTGATTATGCAACTCGGCACTCAGAGCATCGATATCGATCTCATCGAGAAGCATCTTTATCGCTTCCGCCCCCATCTTGGCCACAAAGCGGTCGCCAAATTCTTCCCGGGCATCCTGGTACTCATCCTCCGTCAGCGTCTTCATCTTCTCGAGACTCGTGTCGCCGGGATCTATCACGACGTAATTCTCGAAATAGATAACCCGCTCGAGTACCCGGATGGAGAGGTCCAGAATATTGCCGATCGAACTCGGCGTCGTCTTGAAAAACCAGATGTGGGTCACCGGCACCGCGAGCTTGATACACCCCATCCGCTCGCGCCGCACTTTCGACTCGGTGATCTCCACACCGCACCGGTCGCACGTGATGCCCCGGTGCTTCACTTTCTTGTATTTCCCGCAACCGCACTCCCAGTCCTTCACAGGACCGAAAATCCGCTCGCAGAAAAGCCCGTCTTTCTCCGGCTTGAACGTGCGGTAATTGATCGTCTCCGGCTTCTTCACTTCGCCGCGCGACCACTTGAGAATCTCCTCGGGAGAAGCAAGGCGAATCTGCAACGCATCAAACCGTTCACTCGTCGTGGGAACATGTTTCGCCAACGTTTAGCCCTCCAGCTCTTCTTCGTCTTCGTCCACGTCCGTGCCATCTTCAACGCGGGCCAGCTTAATCACATCCAAACACAGCGATTGCATTTCGCGCACCAGCACATTGAACGACTCCGGGGTGCCGGGCTCCACTTCTCTGTCGCCCTTCACGATGGCCTCATAAGCCTTCGTACGGCCTTGAATATCGTCCGACTTAATCGTCAACAGTTCCTGAAGCGTGTACGCCGCACCGTAGGCTTGTAACGCCCATACCTCCATCTCGCCAAACCGCTGCCCGCCGAATTGCGCCTTGCCGCCAAGCGGCTGCTGGGTCACAAGCGAATACGGCCCAATCGCCCGCGCATGGATTTTGTCGTCCACCAGATGATTGAGCTTCATCATATACAAATGCCCGACGGTCACCTCTTGGTCAAAGGGCTTCCCCGTGCGGCCATCGCGCAACGGAATCTTGCCGCTCTCCGGCAACTCCGCCTTGCGCATAAACTCGCTAATGACATCCTCGGATGCCCCGTTAAACACGGGCGAAGCCACTCGCATCCCCAGACACTTGGCCGCCCAACCCAACGTCGTCTCGAGCAACTGCCCTACGTTCATGCGTGAGGGCACACCCAGCGGATTCAACACGATCTGCACCGGTGTCCCGTCCGGAAGAAACGGCATGTCTTCCATCGGCAGAATCTTCGCGATCACACCCTTGTTCCCATGGCGCCCCGCCATCTTGTCGCCCACCGACAAACGCCGCTTCGTCGCTATAAACACTTTCACCAGCTTAATGACCCCCGGCGGCAGTTCATCGCCCTTCCGCAGCATCTCGATCTGGCTGTCGCGAAACGCGATCAATTTCGCCTCTTCCATCGCCGCCATGTTCACCAACCGGGTCACTTTCTGCTGGAGCTTCTTGTCTTCCACGCGCAAGCGCGCCAAGACACTGTAATCGGTCTTCTCGAGATGCGAGACCTTCACCTTCTTGCCCTTCTCGAGGGCCAATTCATCGGTCTTATGGTCCACCACGTCCTCGAGAATACGAAGTCCCATCATCTCGTCTTTCAGCAGCTTCACAAACGTCGACCGCACCTCGTTGATGCGCTCCTGGTACTCGCGCTTCACCTTCGCCACCTGCGCCGAGATAGCACTGCGTGAACTGCTGTCCGTCTTCTCACGGCGGCTGCACACGCGCACATCCACCACGACCCCTTCGGCCCCCGGGGGTACCGTCAGCGACGCATCCCGCACGTCTTCCGCCTTCTCGCCGAAGATCGCCCGCAACAACTTCTCCTCCGGCGCCAGCTCCGTCTCGCCCTTCGGCGTGACTTTACCCACCAGGATGTCGCCGTGCGTTACCTTCGCGCCGAGGCGCACAATCCCTGATTCATCCAAATTCTTCAGGGCCTCCTCACTCACATTCGGGATATCCCGCGTGATTTCCTCCGGCCCGAGCTTTGTATCCCGCGCTTCCAGCTCAAACACCTGAATATGAATCGAGGTAAACGCGTCGCCTTTCACCAATTCATCGCTGATCAGGATCGCGTCCTCGAAGTTGTAGCCTTCCCACGGTACGAACGCCACCAGCGCGTTCCGCCCCAGCGCCAATTCACCACCGTCCGTCGCCGGACCATCCGCGATGATCTCGCCGGCTTCCACCTTGTCGCCCTTATTCACAATGGGCTTCTGGTTAATGCAGGTGTTCTGATTGGACCGCGTAAATTTCTTCAACCGATAAATATCTTCGTCCGAACGGAAGGGATTCTCATCGGGACCCTGCTTGCGTTTCGTATGCCGAATGCGAATCACATCGCTGTCCGCATATTCCACCACCCCCGAGCGGTCTGCCTTCACCACCGTCCCGGCATTCTTAGCCGTCACGCGCTCGAGCCCGGTCCCCACAAGGGGCGCCTCCGTCTTCAGCAACGGCACCGCCTGGCGCTGCATGTTCGATCCCATCAAGGCCCGGTTCGCGTCGTCATGCTCCAGGAAGGGAATGAGCGCCGCGGCTACACTCACCAACTGCTTCGGCGAGACGTCCATGTAATCCACTTCCGCCGGCTCAGCCTGCGGAAAGTCCCCGCGGTGACGCGACAATATCGCCGGATTGACAAACCGGCCCCGCTTGTCCAGCGGCGCGTTGGCCTGCGCAATGATGTAATTGTCCTCATCGTACGCCGACAACATCTCCACATTGTCAGAAACCCGGCCGTTGTCCACCTTGCGGTACGGCGTCTCCAAAAAACCGTATTCATTGATGCGGGCATACGTCGACAGCGACGCCATCAGCCCGATGTTCGGCCCTTCCGGCGTCTCGATCGGGCAAATCCGGCCATAGTGGGTCGCGTGCACATCGCGCACTTCGAAGCCCGCCCGCTCACGGCTCAATCCCCCCGGCCCCAACGCACTCAAACGCCGCTTGTGCGTCAGCTCCGCCAACGGATTGATCTGGTCCATGAAATGAGACAACTGACTGCGGCCAAAGAAATCCTTAATCACCGCGCTAACCGGCTTCGGATTCACCAGATTCTGGGGACTCAATTGGTCGTCGTCCTGGAAATTCATCCGCTCGCGCACCGTGCGCTCCATACGCACCAGCCCAATCCGCACCTGATTCGCCAGCAACTCGCCAACAGCGCGCACCCGCCGGTTCCCGAGATGATCGATGTCGTCCAGCACGCCCTCGCCGCTGCGCAATTTCACAAGATACTGCAAGGTCGCGACGACATCCTCTTGGCTAAGGGTCTTTGTGTCCTGCGAAATATCGAGCCCCAACTTACGATTAATCTTGTACCGGCCTACCGGGGCAAAATCGTACCGGCTTGCGTCGAAAAACATCCGCTGGAAAAACGACCGCGTCGTGGCATCCGTCGCCGGGTCCCCTGGGCGAATCCGCCCGTACACCTCGCGATACGCGTCTTCCTGGGTTTGGCTTGGGTCCAATGCCAGGGTCTGCGCCACCGACGGCTCGCGCGAAATATCCTCTTGCTTGATGATCTCAAATTCTTTTACGTTCGAGGCCATCAGCCGCTCAATGATAATCTCCGTCAGTTCCTCCGCCGCATCCGCAACGATTTCACCCGTTTCCGGGTCCACAACGTCTGCCGCCGTCGTGCGTCCCATCAGGTGCTCCGGTGCATGCGACTTACTGCCGATCTTGACGCGCGTCCGGCCCAGCTTTACCCGGTCCGTCCCATAAAAAAGCTTCAGAATCTCATCGCTCTCTTCAATCCCGAAAGCCCGTAAAAACGTCGTCGCCAATATCTTCGAACGCCGGTCTATCGTCAGCCAGATAATGTCATTTACATCGTACTCGAACTCCAGCCACGCGCCGCGATACGGAATAATCCGAGCCGTCAACAGAATCTTCCCATTCTGGTGCACCTTCGTCTCGAAAGAGACCCCGGGAGACTTGTGAAGCTGACTGACAATCACCCGCTCGGCCCCGTTAACAATAAACGTGCCCATCGGCGTCATCATCGGCAATTCGCCGAGAAACACCTCCTGCTCAACCATCATCTTCTCGCGCAATTCGCTCGAAGTGCCTACCTCCTCATACTTTACGAGCCGAAGAAGGGCCTTCAGAGACGCCGCATACGTCAGTCCCCGCTCCTGGCACTCGAGGACCGTATACTTCGGCGGCGCAAATGCAAAATGCACGAACTCCAGCCGCGTCAGGCCGTCCGGCGACGCAATCGGGAAGACGTCCATAAAGACTTCCTGCAGCCCTTTCAATTCACGTTCGTCCGGCGGCACATCCCATTGTAGAAAATCCGAGTAGGACTTTGTCTGGATCTCGATAAGATCCGGCAATTCCATCTCGTCGGGAACACGGCCTAGGAAAGGACGATCCATTGATTTGTCGAAAGCAACAGCCATACGAATACCCTTCTGGTTGTCCTGCAAACCTTTAGAGACTTAGTCAAGAGAATGGTTTACGGCCTCGACACGCACTGGGATTTTTCTCGGAGACACACGTCTGCTCACGCGGCACAAACAAGAAACATACCAAAGTTCAAAGGCCATGTCAAGAAAGCAACCCCGCAAAAATTCAGTCGCTCTACCACTGCCCCACAGACACACCTCTGTGCTTGATCTGCATGAACGAGGGAAAAGATATGTTGCGATTCTCTTTCTGTAAGATTACCTAAAATCCACCTTCAACCTGAATTAACGCTTAAATACCCCTCGATATTTCAAAAAAGTGCTTCCACATCCCAGAACCATAGAAAACTTGACCCCCTGCTCTTGCCTGACTATACTTGCCCCAACATAGGAACCAAGCGCGTGGGCTTAGGGAAGCGCGGTGAGAATCCGCCGCAGACGCGCTGCTGTAACCGGGACGAACCCCGCACAAACGCCACTGTCCGCCTCGGGCGGATGGGAAGGCGCGGCAAGTAGGACGAACCGGAAGCCAGAAGACCTGCCCACGAGCGTACGTTCTCCATACGGCAACTTCGCGAAAAGGGTTGTGCGGGAACCCCTCAAATTCCTTTCCTCCCTTTTCACGATGCCATCAACACCCGCCGTGTGCGTGACGTGCGTTGTCTACAACCACAGGCGCCCAGCGCCGAACAGAAAGGACCTCACGCGATATGAGCCCTGCCGCCACCACAAAAAAAGCCCCCTCTTCACCTGGATTCACGCTCATCGAACTCCTCGTCGTCATCGGCATTATCGGCATTCTCGCCGCTCTTCTGCTCCCCGCGCTGAGCAAGGCCCGCGCCCAGGCACGCGGCGTGCAGTGCATCAATAACCTCCGCCAGCTCTACCTCGCCAACACCATGTATGCCAACGAACACGACGGCTACTACGTCCCTGCCGCGTTCGACATCAACAATTACGAACCCGGCGGCAACCTCCACCGCTGGCACGGTGTCCGCGAAGCCATCGACCTGCCCTTCGACTCCAAGAAAGGCCCCCTGGTCGAATACCTCCCGGACGGACGCGTCAAAGAATGCCCCGAGTTCAGCGAATACCGCACCATCGACGACGTCGGCCTCGAAGCCTTCGAATCCGGCACCGGCGGATACGGCTACAACGCCTATTACGTCGGTGGGGCGTACTACCGCGAGGATTTCATGGTCGCTCCCGAATCAACCACGCGAGACACCCGCATTTTCAAGCCCTCCGAAACACTCATGTTCGCCGACTGCGCCATGCCCAAGGAAGGCGGCTTCGTCATCGAATACGGGTTCGCCGAACCGCCCCACTTCGTCACCGACGATCACCCCACCGGCAACCTGGACTGGGGACTCGCCACCCCGAGCCTGCACTTCCGGCACAACGGGCGCGTGAATGTCGTCTGGTGCGACGGCCATGTCTCCAGCGAAGAATTCGGCTGGACCTCCGACAACATTTACGACGGCAACAACCGCCGCCACGCCGTCGGCTGGTTCGGCCCCAAAAACAACTACTACTTTGACTGCGGCCCCAAAGACGCTTACGCTGAAGAATATACAACTTTCTATCATATCTCCGGAAAGAATCGCCCATAAGGTCAGAGAAACGCTTAATAAATAGAGTTTTAAGCCCGGCAAAACAGGAGAGCGCCAGTAGAATGATCTGGTATTATCTATATATGATAAGATATGAGATTTATTTATCGGACGATCTACCGCGTGTCCGCCTCCCTAAAGAAAGTTCCATTATTATTCCCACCCCAATTCTCCTTTGGCTTGTATAATTCCCCGCATAATGCTAAACTTCAAGCAGTTCGTTGAAGAGTTCTCTATTCTGACATGGAGGTGCTGAAAATGAAGCTCTGCGAACGTTATATAGTCAAGCCGGGCCAATGCTTCGACCTGGCGGAATGCGATCCTTCCGATACCGCCGGTTTTAAGAACAAATCATCCGCGAAAAAGGCCTTTAACGAGAACGTGGATCGTCTCGGCGAACTCCAGTACTTGATGTACGCCGAGAACAAAAGGGCGCTGTTGATAGTCCTGCAGGCCATGGATGCCGGCGGCAAGGATGGCACGATCAGGCATGTTATGGCCGGCATGAATCCCCAGGGCTGCAAGGTGACCAGCTTCAAAGTTCCTTCGGCCAGAGAAGCATCCCATGATTATCTCTGGCGCATTCACAACTCAGTTCCGGCAAAGGGCGAAGTAGGCATATTCAACCGGTCCCATTACGAAGATGTTGTCACCGTGAAGGTTAAGGGGCTGGTGTCCATCGATGTCTGGTCGAAGCGCTTCGACCACATCAATGACTTCGAGCGGATGCTCACGGACAACAACGTTCACATACTGAAATTTTTCCTCAATGTCAGTAAAGATGAGCAGTTGAAACGCCTCAAGCGCCGGCTGAAGGATCCCAGGCGTATGTGGAAGGCGTCGGAGGCCGATTTTGAGGAGCGTAAATTCTGGGATGATTATCAGGCAGCCTATTCCGAGGCGGTCGCCCGTTGTAACACCGAAAACGCTCCATGGTACATTGTTCCATCCGATAAAAAATGGTTCAGGAATCTCGTGGTGTCGAAGATTATCTGCGAAACCCTTGAGTCGCTTGAGATGGAATTTCCACAGACCGCGTTCGATGTCTCGAAAATCAAAGTGTCCTGAAATGGCGCGGCTCTATAGATTTTAAAAGGATTGGAAAGGTCGGAAAAATAATAATATTCTAACGATAAACTAACAATTAATTGTTAAAATATTCGCGCAGTCAATATGTTATGCCAGTCCTGCGAACTTGGTCGATTCTGAAAAGGATAAAGATTTGGAGGCTGAACAGCAGTCCGAAAACGCTGGAAGGTTGGTCGGCGTTATTGATATCGGTTCCAATTCCATCAGGATGGAACTGGCTGAAATCCAATCCGACGGACGAATCGAACTGTTGGAAAAGGTACAACGGCCGGTTCATCTGGGTCAGGACGCGTTTCTCCGGGGAAAGCTCGGAAGCGATACGATGAGCGCCGCGATTGAGATACTGCGCGATTATCGCCGGATAATCAATTCATACGATGTCGAGACCATACGCACTGTTGCCACTTCTTCATTACGCGAAGCAGGCAACCGCGACGCGTTTATTGACAGGGTTGCGCGAACGGTTGACCTGGATGTGGATGTCATAGAGCAGACAGAGCAGAGCCGGCTCATTGTATCGGCTGTGTTGGATGACTCGGGCGAAGTTTTGGGACTGCGCCGTAAATCAGCGATGGTCGCAGAAGTTGGCGGAGGGGGAACCCTCATTACCATTTTGCGCCGGGGAGAAATCGCGGCAACCCAGAGCTATATTCTCGGCTCGGTGCGCATGCTTGAGATGCTGGCTATCTCCCAGGAACAACCGGAACGCGCCGCCGATCTTGTCCGCAAGCACATCATGAGTACCGTCGAGATGGCCAAAAGCAGCCTGCGATTGCGTTCGATAGGCACATTTGTCGCAATCGGCGGAGACGCCAGATTCGCCGCTCAACAGGTTGGCGAGAATATTACTGGTTCGGAATTGGTTTCGGTAAGTTCCAGCGCGTTGGATTCCCTCGTCGCAGAATGCGTGCGGTATACGCCAGAGGAGCTTTCGGCTAAATACGGCCTGCCATACGCCGACGCGGAGCCGCTGGTGCCCGCGTTGCTTGTTTACCAGGCACTGCTTGAAGCTACTCGCGCTGAAGCAATGATTGTATCCCAAGTATCCATGCGCGACGGATTGCTTCTTGATATACCGCGTTATATCACCGGGAAGGACGCCCCGGAACTTATCGAAGGCATACTGCATTCGGCCAAATCTATTGGCTATAAATATCGATTCGACGGTAAACACGCCGAACAAGTTGCTGAATTAAGCCTGCGGATTTTTGATGAGATGGAAAAGGAACACGGCCTGTCATCAAGGGACCGGCTGCTGCTGAATGTCGCGGCGCTTTTACATGATATCGGTATGTATGTCAGCAACAAGGCGCATCACAAACACAGCGGTTACCTTATTTCCAATGCCGAAATAATCGGCTTGCGCAGGGCGGATGTCGCAGTTGTCGCCCAGGTTTCACGCTATCACAGAAAGACCGTTCCCAAACTATCGCATCCTGAATATGTCGCAATGCCGCGAGACCGGCGAATGCTTATAAACAAGCTGGCCGCTATCCTGCGGGTAGCCGACGCGCTCGACAGGGGACATTGGCAGCAAGTTCGTGATTTTACTTTCGAGCGTAAGGACAGGGAGTTGACGCTATATGTCAAGGGAGCCGCCGATTTGGCTCTGGAAAGACGCGCGCTCGAAGAAAAGGCCGACCTCTTCGAGGATATGTTCGGCTTGAAGGTAAGGCTGGAAGAAGACGCTGGGCAGTCAGCGCCGATTTCGTGATATAGCGGACGACTTTAATCATATCCTTAAATGTGGATGCGATCTGCGATGTTCGATTATCTTGAACAAGATTCGGAAGGCTATGGGAAAAACTAACCTCGACGATCCAACACTCTTCGTCAATCGCGAGTTGAGCTGGTTGGAGTTCAACCAGCGCGTCCTGGAGCAAGGCCGAAGAAGCGATGTGCCACCATTGGAAAGGTTGAAGTTCCTGTCTATTGCCAGCCGAAATCTCGACGAGTTCTTTATGATAAGGGTCGGTGGCTTGAAGCAGCAGGTAGCCGCAGGCCTTAGCGGGCGCGACATCACCGGGCTGACCCCAGCCGAGCAGCTTGAAAGGATTAGCGAGCGCGCCCATCTTATGGTTTATGATCAATCGCAAGCTATCAATGAAACATTGGATGAATTAAACCGGCAAGGTATCGCCCTCATTGAAACGAAAGATATAACAGCCAAACAGAAGGATTTCATCTTTACCCAATTCCTCGCTGATATACTGCCTGCGCTCACGCCTCTCGCCGTTCAAGAAATGACCCCGCCGCCGCTTCTGCCCGGGCTGCAGCTAAACCTCGCAGCGGTATTAAGCCCCGCGAGCGAGCAGGGGGATGATATTGAGAACCATGAGCCTGACTACAAAATCGCAGTTGCGCCGATTCCCGGAAACCTTGCTCGATTCATCCGGCTGCCGTCGGATGGGGCTATGCAACTCGCCCGACTCGAACAGGTTATCGCTTTGCACTGCGGCCATCTGTTTCCCCAACATCGGATACTGGCAATATCATTTTTTAGAATCACTCGCGACGCCGATGTGTCCATTGCCGATGACGACGCCGCCGATCTGCTTAACGAAGTTGAAGACGCCGTGCGTTCAAGGCGCAGGAGCGCCGTTGTCAGGCTGGAGATTAGTGCGGGCGCCGATCCACGGATACAGAAATGGCTGAAAGAGTATTGCGATATTGACGATCCCGATATCTATGAAGTTGAGGGTATTATCAACCCCGGCGATCTCATGGAAGCCGGCAATTTGCCGGGGTTCGAAAAAATGCGATATTCCGACTGGCCTCCGCAGCGGCCGCGCGACCTTGTCGGATATGAAGACCTCTGGCAGGCCATTCAGGAACGAGACATACTGCTGATCCATCCCTATGAATCATTCGAGCCGGTGGTTGAGATGGTCAATCTGGCCGCCGACGACCCCAATGTGCTCGCCATAAAACAGACGCTCTATAGAACCAGCGGGGATTCACCGATAGTCAGAGGGCTGGCGCGCGCGGCGGAGAACGGAAAACAGGTGACCGTGCTTGTTGAACTGAAGGCGCGTTTCGATGAGGCGGCCAACGTCAATTGGGCGCGCAGGCTGGAAGACGCCGGGTGTCATGTAATCTACGGCATCGTCGGACTGAAGACCCACGCCAAAGCGCTGCTGATTGTCAGGCGCGAACCGCATGGAATCCGTCGGTACGTTCACGTTTCGACCGGTAACTATAACGATCGCACAGCGCGCATTTATTCGGATTTCGGATTGTTGACCTGCGAAAAAGGATTCACCGCCGACGCCGCCGCTTTCTTCAATATGTTAACAGGCTATTCGCAGGAGGTCGGATGGTCGCGCTTCGCCATCGCCCCGACAGGATTGCGAAACAGAATTTACGATCTTATCGAACGCGAGATCAACGCCTCGACAAGCGACCGGCCCGGCCTCATCATGGCCAAGCTGAATTCTCTTCAGGACGGCGGAATCTGTAAAGCTTTGTATCGCGCTTCCCAAGCAGGTGTGAAAGTAATGCTGAATATCAGGGGTATATG